>NZ_JAAGPL010000192.1:0-16315 GCF_017104785.1 Burkholderia sp. Ac-20353
TCGCGCCGGTGTCGCAGCCCGCGGCGGTTGCGGCGGCGAGCGCGGTACCGGCAGCGGCCGCGCCGGCGAGCGTCGTCGTTGCGGCAGGCCAGTCGGTCGTCGAACTGAAGGTCAAGCAGGATTGCTGGTTCAGCGTGCGCGACAAGAACGGCAAGGAGCTGTTCTCGTCGCTGGTGCGCGCCGGCGACACGAAGCAGGTTGCGGGTGACGGTCCGCTGAAGGTGACGATCGGCAACAAGGCGGGTATGGACACGATCGCGTTCGACGGCAAACCCGTCGATCCGGCAAAATATTCGGCAGCGCGGGGGAACGTGGCGCGGTTCACGTTGCCCTGACGGCAAGCGCCGTGGCTAAGCGGGCACGGCGCTTTTTCAATTCATGTGCCGCGTCGCGGCGCATTCCGCGTAAATGGATCTATCGATGCAATCCGAAGCTCAATCCCCACGCAGCAGTCAGATTTGTTCAACCGAGCCGGTGTTCGGCGGGCATGCGCCGCGCCGCGTGTCGCATGCGGTGAATGTCCGTTGGGGCGGGCAGCTCGTGACGATCGGCGGCAATTCGCCGGTGCGCGTGCAGTCGATGACGAACACCGATACCGCGGACGCGATCGGTACGGCGATCCAGATCAAGGAACTCGCGAACGCGGGCTCCGAACTGGTGCGCATCACGGTCAACACGCCAGAGGCCGCGGCCGCCGTGCCGGCGATCCGCGAGCAGCTCGACCGGATGGGCGTGACGGTGCCGCTCGTCGGCGACTTCCATTACAACGGCCACCTGCTGCTGCGCGACAATCCGGGCTGCGCGGAGGCGCTGTCGAAGTACCGGATCAACCCCGGCAACGTCGGCTATGGCGCAAAACGCGACACGCAGTTCGCGCAGATGATCGAAGCGGCGATCAAGTACGACAAGGTGGTGCGGATCGGCGTGAACTGGGGCAGCCTCGACCAGGACCTGCTCGCGCGGATGATGGACGAGAACGGCGCACGCGCGCAACCGTGGGATGCGCAGAGCGTGATGTACGAGGCGCTGATCCAGTCGGCGGTCGGCTCGGCCGAGCGCGCGGTCGAACTGGGTCTCGGCCGTGACCGCATCGTGCTGTCGTGCAAGGTCAGCGGCGTGCAGGACCTGATCGCCGTGTACCGCGAACTGGCGCGTCGCTGCGGCTTCGCGCTGCACCTCGGGTTGACCGAGGCGGGCATGGGCTCGAAGGGCATCGTCGCGTCGACGGCGGCGCTCGGCGTGCTGCTGCAGGAAGGTATCGGCGACACGATCCGCATCTCGCTGACGCCGGAGCCGGGCGCACCGCGTACGGGTGAAGTGGTGGTCGGCCAGGAGATCCTGCAGACGATGGGCCTGCGCTCGTTCGCGCCGATGGTGATTGCGTGCCCGGGTTGCGGCCGCACGACGAGCACGCTGTTCCAGGAACTCGCGATGCAGATCCAGACCTACCTGCGCGAGCAGATGCCGGTCTGGCGCAAGACCTATCCGGGCGTCGAGACGATGAACGTCGCGGTGATGGGCTGCATCGTCAACGGCCCGGGCGAATCGAAGCACGCGAACATCGGCATCAGCCTGCCGGGTTCCGGCGAGAATCCGGCCGCGCCTGTCTTCATCGACGGCGAGAAGGTCAAGACGCTGCGCGGCGAGCACATCGCGGAGGAATTCCAGCAGATCGTCAGCGATTACGTCGAACGCACCTATGGCCGCGCCGCGGCACTGAACTAATCCGTCAACACACACGATGACTGAACAAAAACGCAAGATCGAGAAGCTCACGGGCGTCAAGGGCATGAACGACATCCTCCCGCAGGATGCCGGCCTGTGGGAATTCTTCGAAGCCACCGTGAAGTCGCTGCTGCGCGCCTACGGCTACCAGAACATCCGCACGCCGATCGTCGAGCACACGCAGCTCTTCACGCGCGGCATCGGCGAAGTCACGGACATCGTCGAGAAGGAGATGTACAGCTTCACCGACGCGCTGAACGGCGAGCACCTGACGATGCGTCCGGAGAACACGGCCGCCGTCGTGCGTGCTGCGATCGAGCACAACATGCTGTACGACGGCCCGAAGCGGCTGTGGTACATCGGCCCGATGTTCCGCCACGAGCGTCCGCAGCGCGGCCGCTACCGCCAGTTCCACCAGGTCGGCGTCGAGGCGCTCGGCTTCGCGGGGCCGGACGCGGATGCGGAAATCATCATGATGTGTCAGCGCCTGTGGGACGACCTCGGCCTGATGGGCATCAAGCTCGAGATCAACTCGCTGGGTCTCGCGGAAGAGCGCGCGGCGCACCGCGTCGAGCTGATCAAATATCTCGAGCAGCACGTCGACGCGCTGGACGCCGAAGCGCAGCGCCGCCTGTATACGAACCCGCTGCGCGTGCTCGACACGAAGAACCCGGCGCTGCAGGAGATCGCGCAGAACGCGCCGAAGCTGATCGACTTCCTCGGCGACGAATCGCGCGCGCACTTCGAAGGGCTGCAGCGCCTGCTGAAGGCGAACAACATTCCGTTCACGATCAACCCGCGTCTCGTGCGCGGCCTCGACTACTACAACCTGACCGTGTTCGAGTGGGTGACCGACAAGCTCGGCGCGCAAGGCACGGTGGCCGCCGGCGGCCGCTACGATCCGCTGATCGAGCAGCTCGGCGGCAAGCCGACCGCCGCGTGCGGCTGGGCGATGGGCGTCGAGCGCATTCTCGAGCTGCTGAAGGAAGAGCAGCTCGTGCCCGAGCAGGACGGCGTCGACGCGTACATCGTGCACCAGGGCGAAGCGGCGCGCGAACAGGCGTTCATCGCGGCCGAGCGGCTGCGTGACACGGGCCTCGACGTGATCTTCCACTGCAGCGCGGATGGCGCGCCGGCGAGCTTCAAGTCGCAGATGAAGCGTGCCGATGCGAGCGGCGCCGCGTTCGCGGTGATCTTCGGCGAAGAGGAGATCGCGAACGGCACGGTGGGCGTGAAAGCGCTGCGCGGCGTCGGCGACGAAGGGGAAAAGAACGTTCAGCAGACCGTACCGGTCGAAAGCTTGACCGAATTCCTAATCAATGCGATGGTTGCATCCGCCGAAGACGGCGACGACTGATCGCGCTGGCGTCCGCTCGACAACAAAGGCCTGAACAGGAAGGAATCGCTCGCCGATGAGTTACCACGACGAACAAGAATCGATTGAAAGCCTCAAGGCGTGGTGGGCCCGCTGGGGCAACCTCACCACGTGGATCGTGCTCGCGGCGCTCGTCGTCGCGGCCGGTTTCAACGGCTGGAATTACTGGCAGCGTCGTCAGGCCGCCGAGGCGTCCGGCCTGTACGAGCAGGTGCAGAAGGCCGCCGCGGCGAACGACAAGACGACGATGGCCCGCGCGGCCACCGACATGGAAGACAAGTACGGCAGCACGCCGTATGCGCAGATGGCGGCGCTCGCGGCCGCGAAGGTGCTGTACGGCGCAGGCGATGTTGCCGGTGCAAAGGCGCAGCTGCAATGGGCGGCCGATCATGCGAAGGACGACGAGTACAAGCAGATCGCGAAGCTGCGCCTCGCGTCGCTGCTGCTCGACGAGAAGGCGTACGACGCGGGGCTCGCGCTGCTGTCGGGTACGCCGGTCGATGCGTTCAAGGGTCTCGTGGCCGATCGCCGTGGCGATCTGCTCGCCGCGCAAGGCAAGACCGACGACGCGCGCGCCGCGTACAAGCTCGCGCTCGACGGCCTGCCGAAGGAAGACCAGTCAGCGCGCCAGCTCGTGCAGTTCAAGCTGGACGCGCTCGGCGGCTGAGCGCCGGCCCCCTCAACCTCTTAACTTTGCTTCGCTAACCGATGAATTTGCTGAAACGTTACGCTGTGCCCGTTGCCTGCGCGGCGGCCGTCCTGGCGCTGGGGGCCTGCTCGTCGACGAAGGACGCGCGTCGCGTGCCGACGCCGCTCACCGAGTTCAAATCCGCTCTCGACGTGCAACAGGTCTGGTCGGCGAGCGTCGGCAAGGGCGATCGCTACCTGTTCTCGCCGGTGGCGGTGGGCGATGCCGTGTATGCGGCCGGCGCGAACGGGTCGGTCGAGAAGATCGACGCGAAGACCGGGCAGCGGATCTGGCGCACCAAGCTCGATTCGGACCTGTCGGCGGGTGTCGGCAGCGACGGCAACCTGACCGCGGTCGGCGCACTGAAGGGCGGCGTGTTCGTGCTCGGCCAGGACGGCAAGCTGCTGTGGAAGACGTCCGTGCAGGGCGAGATCTTCTCGCCGCCGCTCGTCGGCAACGGTCTCGTGATCGTCCGCACGATCGACGGCCAGGTGATCGCGTTCAATGCGCAGACGGGCGAGCAGAAGTGGAACTACCGCAACCGTGCGGTGCCGCTGAACCTGCGCGTGTCGGCAGGCATGACGTTCGCGGGCGACGCGGCGGTGCTGGCGGGCTTCCCGGGCGGCGGCCTCGTCGCGATCAACCTGCAGTCGGGCGAGCCGTACTGGCAGACGCCCGTGTCGTTCCCGAAGGGCGTGACGGAAGTGGAGCGCATCAACGACGTCAGCGGTCCGCCGACGCTCGTCGGCGCGCAAGCCTGCGCGGTGACGTTCCAGGGCCAGCTCGGTTGCTTCGACGCGAACTCGGGGCGCCCGCTGTGGGAAAAGACGTTCTCGAGCCGCAGCGGCCTCGCGCAGGACGATTCGGTCGTCGCGGGCGGCGACGACTGGTCGGTCGTGAGCGCGTACGACGCGGCGAGCGGCAACGAGTTGTGGCGCAACGAGAAGCTGAAGAGCCGTGACGTCGGCGTGCCCTATATGCTCGGCCATGCAGTCGTGATGGGCGACTACAAGGGCTTCGTGCATTTCCTGTCGCGCGAGGATGGCAGCTTCATCGCGCGGATGAAGACCGACGGCAGTGCGATCACGGCGGCGCCCGTGCTCGCGGGCAACACGCTCGTCGTGCAGACGAAGGATGGCGGCCTGTACGGCTTCCGTCCGCGCTGACGCGCAACGACGCGCAGGCCGCGGCGCGGGCAGGTCCCGCATGCCGCGCCGGCGCGTGAAATGAAGGCGGCCGGTGTCCCCGGCCGCTCGGTATTTGAAAGGCAGTTCGAGAGCAAGCATGATGGCGCGCAGTGCGCGCCTGGCGCGCGCATCTGGCGCGGCGCGAATTCGTGATATTTTCATTCAGCGCAGCCGCCCGCAGCAGCGGGCCCCCCGCTGCTGCGCATCACCGTAGACAACACAGATGAAACCGGTCATTGCCCTCGTTGGGCGCCCCAATGTGGGGAAATCCACGCTGTTCAACCGGCTCACGCGCTCGCGCGATGCGCTGGTCGCTGACTTGCCGGGCCTGACGCGCGATCGCCATTACGGCGAAGGGCGCGTCGGCGCACGGCCGTATCTCGTCGTCGACACGGGCGGCTTCGAGCCGGTCGCGAAGGACGGCATCCTGCACGAGATGGCGCGCCAGACGCGCCAGGCCGTCGAGGAAGCCGACGTCGTCGTGTTCATCGTCGACGGCCGCAACGGGCTCGCGCCGCAGGACAAGTCGATCGCCGACTACCTGCGCAAGACCGGCCGGCCGATCTTCCTCGTCGTCAACAAGGCCGAGGGGATGAAGTACACGGCGGTCGCGTCCGATTTCTACGAGCTCGGGCTCGGCGATCCGCGCGCGATCTCGGCGGCGCACGGCGACGGCGTCACCGACATGATCAACGAGGCGCTGGAAGTCGCGTATGCGGGCCAGCCGGAAGAGGAAGACGTCGACGATCCGTCGCGCGGCATCAAGATCGCGATCGTCGGGCGGCCGAACGTCGGCAAGTCGACGCTCGTCAACGCGCTGATCGGCGAAGACCGTGTGATCGCATTCGACATGCCGGGCACGACGCGCGACTCGATCTACGTCGACTTCGAGCGTAACGGCAAGAAATACACGCTGATCGACACGGCCGGCCTGCGCCGCCGCGGCAAGGTGTTCGAGGCGATCGAGAAGTTCTCGGTCGTGAAGACGCTGCAGTCGATCTCCGACGCGAACGTCGTCATTCTTCTGCTGGATGCGCAGCAGGACATTTCCGACCAGGACGCGCATATCGCGGGCTTCGTCGTCGAGCAGGGCCGTGCGCTCGTGATCGGCGTCAACAAGTGGGACGGGCTCGACGAGCACGCGCGCGACCGCGCGAAAGCGGATTTGACCCGCAAGCTGAAGTTCCTCGATTTCGCGAAATCGCACTACATTTCCGCCGCGAAGAAGACGGGCATCGGTGCGCTGATGCGCTCGGTCGACGATGCGTACGCGGCCGCGATGGCGAAGCTGCCGACGCCGAAGCTCACGCGCGCGCTGATCGAGGCCGTGGAATTCCAGCAGCCGCGCCGGCGTGGTCCGGTGCGTCCGAAGCTGCGTTATGCGCACCAGGGCGGCCAGAATCCGCCGCTGATCGTGATCCACGGCAACGCGCTCGATGCCGTGACCGAAACCTACAAGCGCTACCTGGAAAACCGTTTCCGCGAAACTTTCTCCCTGACCGGGACTCCATTGCGCATAGAGTTCCGTTCGTCGAACAACCCGTACGCGGACAAGAGCTGAACGCACGTCCCGCAAGGGGTAGGCCGTATGGCCTGCGCCCGGGCGGGGCAGGCAAAATCGGCTATAGTGTAGCGATTGGCGCCGGATCTCTTTTTCTTCGTCGCCAATCCAGATCAACCTGCAAAAAAAGATGGAGTACGCCATGAGCAACAAAGGGCAATTGTTACAAGACCCGTTTTTGAACGCACTGCGCAAGGAGCACGTGCCCGTTTCGATCTATCTCGTCAACGGCATCAAGCTCCAAGGGAACATCGAATCGTTCGACCAGTACGTCGTGTTGCTCCGTAATACGGTGACCCAGATGGTCTACAAGCACGCCATCTCGACGGTCGTACCGGCGCGCCCGGTGAATTTCCACCCGGACGCGGAAGCAGCCTCGTCCTAACCTATCGCCGCGGCCGGCATCCGGTCGCCGCGTGCGACCGATGCCAGCCGCCACATCTTGACACCCGATAATTTGATCAACGCAGCGCTCGTCGGCATCGATTTCGGCAAGACCGATTTCGAAGCCAGTCTCGAAGAACTCAGTCTTCTCGCATCCAGCGCGGGTGCGCATCCCGCCGTCACGCTGACCGGTCGCCGGTCCAGTCCCGATGCCGCGATGTTCGTCGGCAGCGGCAAAGCCGAGGAATTGCGGCTTGCCTGCGAAGCCAACGACGTCGAAATCGTCATCTTCAACCACGCGCTGGCGCCGGCCCAGCAACGCAATCTGGAGCGTGCGCTTAACAGGCGGGTGGTCGATCGCACGAGTCTCATCCTCGACATCTTCGCGCAGCGTGCGCGCAGCCACGAAGGCAAGCTGCAGGTCGAGCTTGCGCAGCTGCAATACCTGTCGACCCGGCTGATCCGCGCGTGGACCCACCTCGAGCGGCAAAAGGGCGGTATTGGCCTGCGCGGCCCCGGCGAAACCCAGCTCGAAACCGACCGCCGGCTGATCGGCGAACGCATCAAGATGCTGAAGTCGCGGCTCGAGCGGCTGCGCCGGCAGCACCATACGCAACGCCGCCAGCGGGCGCGCAGCGGCACGATGTCGGTATCGCTCGTCGGCTATACGAACGCGGGCAAGTCGACGCTCTTCAATGCACTGACGAAAGCGCAGGCCTATGCGGCCGACCAGCTGTTCGCGACGCTCGATACGACGTCGCGGCGCGTGTACCTCGGCGACGAGGTGGGTCAGATCGTCGTGTCGGACACCGTTGGTTTCATCCGCGAACTGCCGCACCAGCTCGTCGCTGCGTTTCGCGCGACGCTCGAGGAAACGATCCACGCGGACCTGCTGCTGCACGTCGTCGATGCGTCGAGCGCGGTGCGGCTCGAGCAGATCGAACAGGTCAACGAGGTGCTGCACGAGATCGGCGCGGACACGGTCCGGCAGATCCTGGTGTTCAACAAGATCGACGCCGTGCCTGAGCTGGCGGCCCGCGGCGACGCGGTCGAGCGGGACGAGTATGGTAATATTTCGCGCGTCTTTTTGAGCGCGCGCACCGGTCAGGGTCTTGACGCACTGCGTGCCGCCATTGCCGAGATCGCTTCCGCGGAACACCTTTCGGGCGCGATGCCGTTCGACGGCACGCCTGCAGAATCACACGAAGACCACACGCTTTCCGAACACGGGCGCTAACCGGTCCCGGCCGGTTCGCCGGCGTCTAATCTGGTGAACACACTCTGGTGAACGAATACAACGAGCGGAGTAACGGGCGGCGGATGCACGCCTTGCTGTCGATCAACGATCCCCGCTGGGGACGTGGCGAAGGCAATGGCGGGACCCAGCCCCGCGCGAATGAATCGAAACGCCCGCCGGGCGGCGACGGCGAAGGTCCCCCCGATCTCGACGAAATGTGGCGCAACTTCAACCGGCGCCTGAGCGGCCTGTTCGGCGGCAAGGGCGGCAACGGTTTTCGTCCGGACAATGGCCGTGCCGCACGGGTCGGCGTCGGCATCGTGATCGGCGTACTCGTCGCGGTCTATGCGGGCAGCGGCCTGTTCGTCGTGCAGGAGGGCCAGACGGGCGTCGTGCTGCAGTTCGGCCGCCTTGCCGGTACCGTCGGCCAGGGCGTGCACTGGCGCGCGCCGTATCCGTTCGCGTCGCATGAAATCGTCGACACGTCGCAGGTCCGTTCGATCGAGGTCGGCCGCAACAACGTCGTGCGTATCGCGAACGTCAAGGAAGCGTCGATGCTGACGCGCGACGCGGACATCGTCGACGTGCGTTTTGCGGTGCAGTACCGGATTCGCTCGGCGACCGACTACCTGTTCCGCAACGTCGATCCGGAGCGCAGCGTGTCGCAGGCCGCGCAGGCCGCGGTGCGCGCGATCGTCGGCACGCGCAGTGCAGCGGACATCCTGAGCCAGGATCGCGATGCGCTGCGCCAGCCGCTGACCGAAGCGATCCAGCGCGATCTCGACCGCTACCAGACGGGCCTCGAGGTGACCGGCGTGACGATGCAGAGCGTTGCGGCGCCCGAGCAGACGCAGGCCGCATACGCCGAAGTGGCGAAGGCGCGGGATGAGCGCGAAACGGCGAATCGTGCCGCGCATGCATCTGCGAGCGACCTGCTGCCGAAGGCGCAGGGCGATGCGGCGAAGCTCGTCGACGACGCGAAGGCGTATGCGGATCGCGTCGTCACGCAGGCGGAAGGCGACGCGGAGCGGTTCAAGCAGGTCTATGCGCAGTATTCGAAGGCGCCGGCCGTGATCCGCGAACGGATGTACCTGGAGACCATGCAGGAAATCTATTCGAACTCGACGAAAGTCTTCGTCGGCAACAAGGGCAGCAACAACGTGCTGTACCTCCCGCTCGACAAGCTGGTCGAGCAGGGCCGTCAGGGCGCGGCGAAAGCGGCACCGTCGTCCGGCGCAGCCGCGCCTGACGCGACATCCGCGGCGGCCGCAGGCTCGGCGCCGGCGGTTGCTGCGCCTGCCAGTGCGGCCGCGGCCGCACCGGCGCCAGGCAGCGACGTGCTGCGATCGCGCGAAGCGTTCCGCAGCCGGTCGCGCGAAGACGATCTGAAGTAACGGGGGCGAGTGTCATGAATAGAATCATCGCGCTCGTCGTCGCGATCGTGATCGCGGCCTTCGCCGCGTCGTCGACCGTGCTGACCGTCGATCCGCGCCATATGGCCGTATTGTCCGGCCGCGCCGGCGAGCAGCCGTCGCTGGCTGGCCCCGGCGTTCATTTCAAGCTGCCGCCGCCGTTGCAGACGGCGACGCTGATCGACACGCGCCTGCAGTCGCTCGAGTCGGCCGATCCGCAGCAGTTCTCGACCGCCGACAAGCACGACCTGCTCGTCGGCTACGCGGTCAAGTATCGGATCGCCGATCCGATGAAGTATTTCACCGCGACGGGCGGGGAGCCGGCTGAGGCCGCCGACCGGCTGACCGCCGCGATGAAGGGTGCACTGGGCGATGCGATCGGCCAGCACGCGCTCGACGATGCGATCGGCGGGCAGCGCGCGATCGCCGACTCGGCCCGCGGCGTATTGCAGGCGAAGGCGTCCGCGTTCGGTGTCGACGTGGCCGACGTCCAGCTCACGCGCGTCGACCTGCCGGCAGCGCAGGCCGACGCCGCGTATCAGCGGATGATCACGGCACTGCACGGTCAGGCCGAGCAGGTCCGTGCCGAGGGCGCGACAGACGTCGAGCAGATCAAGGCTGACGCGGAACGCGAGCAGCAGGCCGTGATCGCGAACGCGTACAAGAGCGCACAGACGATCAAGGGCGAGGGCGATGCGAAGGCCGCGACGATCGCCGCCGACGCGTACGGCCGCGATCCGCAGTTCTACCAGTTCTACGCGAGCCTGCAGGCCTATCGGAATACCTTCAAGCGCAACGACATCATCGTCGTCGATCCTGACAGCGAGTTCTTCCGCTTCATGCGCAGCCCGACGGGCGGTACCGCACCGGCGGCGCCCGCTCCCCGCAAACACTGACCTTGGGGCGCCGTTTCGTGCGGCGCCGTCGCTCGCATGGACCTGGCTGGCTCGTTGTTGCTCGCAGTTGCGCTGATGCTGATCATCGAGGGGGCGTTCCCCTTCGTGTTTCCCGTCGCCTGGCGCGACACGTTTCGTAGAATAGCGGAGCGGCCGCCGCATCATATCCGGATCGGCGGGCTGATCGTGATGGCGCTCGGGCTCACGCTGCTGCTGCTCGCCTCCTGATCCGGACGGCGCACGCGCCCGTCCGCTTCCACCCGAATCCGATTCACCCGCGGTGCGCGTGTCGTGCGCCGTGTTTCCTGTCGTAGGACCGTACCGATGTCGACCTGGTTACTTCCCGAGAATATCGCCGACGTACTGCCGTCGGAAGCACGCAAGATCGAGGAGCTGCGCCGCAGGCTGCTCGATCGCTTCCGTTCGTACGGCTACGAGATGGTGATGCCGCCGCTGCTCGAATACCTCGAGTCGCTGCTGACGAGCGGCGGCAACGATCTGCGCCTGCGCACCTTCAAGCTCGTCGATCAGCTGTCGGGGCGCACGCTCGGCCTGCGCGCGGACATCACGCCGCAGGTCGCGCGCATCGACGCGCATCTGCTGAACCGTCAGGGCGTGACGCGCCTCTGCTATGCGGGCAACGTGCTGCATACGCGTCCGCGCGGCCTGCACGCGACGCGCGAGCAGATCCAGATCGGCGCGGAAATCTACGGCCATGCGGGGCTCGAAGCCGATCTCGAGGTCCAGCAGCTGATGCTCGACGCGCTGCACCTGACCGGCCTGTCGAAGATCCGGCTCGACCTGTGCCACGCGGGGGTGCTGGCGGCGCTGTTTGCGCGCGATGCGCAGGCGGCCGAGCGCGGCGAGGCGCTGTACGATGCGCTGTCGGGCAAGGACGTGCCGCTGCTGAACGAGTTGACCGACGACCTGGGCGCCGACACGCGCGCCGCGCTGCGCGCGCTGCCGCACCTGTACGGCGATGCGAGCGTGCTCGACGAGGCGCGTGCGAAATTGCCCGCGCTGCCGGAAATCACCCGCGCGCTCGACGACCTCGCGCAACTCGCGGCCCAGGTTAAGGACGCCGAAGTGGCGATCGACCTGGCGGACCTGCGCGGCTATGCGTACCACAGCGGCGCGATGTTCTCCGCGTACGTCGACGGCGTGCCGAACGCGGTTGCCCGCGGCGGCCGTTACGACCATGTCGGGCAGGCATACGGCCGTGCGCGTCCGGCAACCGGCTTCTCGCTCGACCTGCGCGAACTCGCGCGGATCTCGCCCGTCGAGGCGCGCGGCACGGCAATCCTCGCGCCGTGGGCGCAGGACGACGCGCTGCGCGCGGCCGTCGCGGCGCTGCGCGATGCGGGCGAAGTGGTGATCCAGGCGCTGCCTGGGCACGATCACGTGCTCGACGAATTTGCATGCGACCGTTCGCTCGTCGAGCGCGCCGGCGCATGGGTGGTCGAACCCCGTTAAAAGGCGTTCGCGGACTGCGTTTCGGCATCCATATCGTTGAAGCGAAACGGAAAAATTCGGAATCGTCCGCGAACATAGGTAGAATACGTTTTTAACCAGCTAACGAATCAACATGTCTGCCAGCGCAGTGAACGTGACTCCCGGGCGCAATGTCGTCGTCGTGGGGACTCAGTGGGGTGATGAAGGCAAAGGCAAGATCGTCGACTGGCTGACGGACCACGCTCAAGGCGTCGTGCGTTTCCAGGGCGGCCACAACGCCGGCCACACCCTCATCATCGGCGGCAAGAAAACCATCTTGCGCCTCATCCCGTCGGGCATCATGCGTGAAGGCGTCGCCTGCTACATCGGCAACGGCGTCGTCCTGTCCCCCGAGGCACTGTTCAAGGAAATCGGCGAGCTGGAAGAAGCCGGCGTGAACGTGCGCGACCGTCTGTTCATTTCCGAAGCCACGACGCTGATCCTGCCGTACCACATCGCGATCGACCAGGCGCGCGAAGCGCGCAAGGGCGCGGGCAAGATCGGCACGACCGGCCGCGGCATCGGCCCGGCATACGAAGACAAGGTCGGCCGCCGTGCGCTGCGCGTGCAGGACCTGTTCGATGCGAAGACCTTCGCCGACCGCCTGCGCGAAAACCTCGATTTCCACAACTTCGTGCTGACCCAGTACCTGGGCGGCGCAGCCGTCGACTTCCAGGCCACGCTCGACACGATGCTCGGCTACGCCGACCGCCTGAAGCCGATGGTGGCCGATGTGTCGCGCCGCCTGTACGACGTGAACAACGCGGGCCAGAACCTGCTGTTCGAAGGCGCGCAAGGCACGCTGCTCGACATCGACCACGGCACCTATCCGTTCGTCACGTCGAGCAACTGCGTCGCCGGCGCGGCGTCGGCGGGCGCGGGCGTCGGTCCGCAGAAGCTCAACTACATCCTCGGCATCACGAAGGCGTACTGTACGCGCGTGGGCTCGGGCCCGTTCCCGAGCGAGCTGTACGACGCCGACAACCCGAAGCGCCAGGACCAGGTCGGCATCACGCTCGCGAATGTCGGCAAGGAATTCGGTTCGGTCACGGGTCGCCCGCGCCGCACTGGCTGGCTCGACGCGGCCGCGCTGCGCCGCTCGATCCAGATCAACGGCGTGTCGGGCCTGTGCATGACGAAGCTCGACGTGCTCGACGGCCTCGACGAGGTCAAGCTGTGCGTCGGCTACAAGATCGACGGCAAGGATGCGGACATCCTGCCGCGCGGCGCGGCCGATGTCGCCCGCTGCGAGCCCGTGTACGAGACGTTCGTCGGCTGGAAGGAAAGCACCGTCGGCATCAACACGTGGGATGCGCTGCCGGAAAACGCCCGTGCGTACCTGACCCGCGTCCAGGAAGTGGCCGGCGTGCCGATCGACATGGTGTCGACCGGCCCGGACCGCGACGAAACGATCCTGCTTCGCCATCCGTTCAAGGTTTGATTTTTTAGATGACGCAGCAAAATACGATGACGGCGGCACTCGTGATGAGCGATCCGCGCAACGACGACAAGAATCTGTGGGTAGGCTGGGATGAGTATCACCGCCTGATCGAGCTGCTCGCGCTCCAGGTGCACGAATCCGGCTGGAAATTCGACCAGATCCTGTGCCTCGCGCGCGGCGGCCTGCGCGTCGGCGACCAACTGTCGCGCATCTACGACGTGCCGCTCGCGATCCTCGCGACCAGCTCGTACCGGGAAGCAGCGGGCCGCGAGCAGGGCGACCTCGACATCGCGCAGTACATCACGATGACGCGCGGCCAGCTCGCGGGCAACGTGCTGCTGGTGGACGACCTCGTCGATTCCGGCGTCACGCTCGCGCGCGTTCAGGAGCACCTGAGGGAGCGTTATCCGGCCGTTACGGCCGTCCGCTCGGCGGTGCTCTGGTACAAGGGCTGCTCGAAGGTGAAGCCCGATTACCACGTGCAGTTCCTGCCGACGAATCCGTGGATCCATCAGCCGTTCGAGGAGTGGGACACGGTTCGTCCGCACAATCTCGAAGCCTGGATCAAGCGCGGCAACGCGCAGCGTAACGGCGGGGGCGCGTAAGCGCCTGTCTGCCGATCGCTGGAGACCCTTATACGGCGCCGCTTGCGGCGCCGTTTTTCATGGGCGGCCGCGGCGCAGGGTAGGCAGACTCCGCTGCCGCGGCTATGATGGCTGGCCCTGCCACAGCTCGCGCCGCATTGCATGCCTGGTGTGGATCGCGTGGCTTCGCGGCAACAGGACCGGGCGGCGTTTAATGCATGTGTAGGTAGAATAGCGCTCGTTTTGTCCGCTCCGGACCCGATTATTACGTTTCATATGAACGACACGACCCACGCGACCCATGCGACTGACGCGGTCCACGCGCCGCACTCGCCGACGCAACAACACTCGCTGCAGGCACTCGCGATTGCTGCGATCGGCGTCGTGTTCGGCGACATCGGCACGAGCCCGCTGTATTCGCTGAAAGAGGCGTTCAGCCCCGCACACGGCATTCCGCTTACCGAAGGCTCGATCCTCGGCGTGATCTCGCTGCTGTTCTGGGCGATCATCCTGGTGGTCGGGATCAAATACCTGCTGTTCGTGATGCGCGCCGACAACAACGGCGAGGGCGGCGTACTGGCGCTGATGGCGCTGTCGCTGCGGCCGTTAAATCCGAAGAGCCGCGTGACGGGCGCGCTGATGGCGCTCGGGATCTTCGGCGCATGCATGTTCTACGGCGACGCGGTGATCACGCCGGCGATCTCGGTGATGTCGGCGGTCGAAGGTCTCGAGATTGCGACCCCGCATCTGTCGCATCTCGTGCTGCCGATCACGATCGTGATCCTGATTGCGCTGTTCTGGATCCAGCGCCACGGCACCGCGACCGTCGGCAAGCTGTTCGGCCCGATCATGGTGCTGTGGTTCGTCGCGATCGCGGCGCTCGGCGTGTATCACATCGCGCGCGTGCCGGGCATCATCGCGGCGATCAATCCGTACTACGCAGTGTCGTTCATGTCCGCGCACGTGTTGCAGGCCTACGTCGTGCTCGGCTCGGTCGTGCTGGTGCTGACGGGCGCCGAAGCGCTCTACGCGGACATGGGCCACTTCGGCGCGAAGCCGATCCGCCTCGCCGCGTACGCGCTCGTGATGCCGTCGCTCGTGCTCAACTACTTCGGGCAGGGTGCGCTGCTGATCCAGAACCCGAAGGCGATCGAGAACCCGTTCTTCCTGCTCGCGCCCGACTGGGGGCTGCTGCCGCTCGTCATCCTGTCGACGGTGGCGACCGTGATCGCGTCGCAGGCGGTGATTTCCGGCGCCTATTCGTTGACCTCGCAGGCGATCCAGCTCGGCTACGTGCCGCGCATGAAGGTGCTGCACACGTCCGAACTGGCGATCGGCCAGATCTACGTGCCGGTCGTCAACTGGCTGCTGCTGTTCGTGATCCTCTGCATCGTGATCGGCTTCAAGAGCTCGGACAACCTGGCCGCCGCATACGGTATCGCGGTGACCGCGACGATGGTGATCACGACCGTGCTCGCGGCCGTCGTGATGGTGAAGGTGTGGAACTGGAACAGGCTGCTGGTCGGCGCGATCATCGCCGTGTTCATGGCGGTCGACCTCGGCTTCTTCGGCGCGAACCTGCTGAAGGTCGCGCAGGGCGGCTGGCTGCCGCTCGGCATCGGCGCGCTGCTGTTCTTCCTGCTGATGACCTGGTACAAGGGGCGTCACATCGTGAAGGAACGCACGGCGGCCGACGGCATCCCGCTCGAGCCGTTCCTGCAGGGCTTGCTTGCGCATCCGCCGCACCGCGTGTCGGGCACCGCGATCTACCTGACCGGCAACGACAAGCTCGTGCCCGTCAGCCTGCTGCACAACCTGAAGCACAACAAGGTGCTGCACGAGCGCACCATCTTCCTGACGTTCGTGACGCGCGACATCCCGTATGTGCGCGACGACAAGCGGTTGAGCTCGCGCGACGCGGGCGGCGGGCTGTATATCGTGAGGGCCGAATACGGCTTCAACGAGACGCCGGACGTGAAGGCGGTGCTTGAGGAATTCGGCCGCACGCACGAGATGACGTTCGAGCTGATGGATACGTCGTTCTTCCTCGCGCGCGAAACGGTCGTGCCGACGCAGCTGCCCGGCATGTCGATCTGGCGCGAACGCGTGTTCGCGTGGATGCACCAGAATGCCGCGAAGCCGACCGACTTCTTCTCGATTCCGGCCAACCGCGTGGTCGAGCTCGGCACGAAAATCGAGATCTGACGCGACGGCGGGGCGCGAGTCCCGAGTCCCGCCTGCCGCCGGAACGAAAAAAAGCCCCGCCATCGAGCGGGGCTTTTTGTTGCCGCGGTTGTTTTCGCGGCTGTTTTGCGATTGTTGCCTTGATCGCGG
>NZ_JAAGPL010000193.1:0-16116 GCF_017104785.1 Burkholderia sp. Ac-20353
GTCGCAAGCGTGCTGGTGACAGGCGACAACCGCGGCAGCGCGGCGGCGGTCGCGGCGTCGCTCGGCATCGGCGAGGTTCACGCGCAGGTGCTGCCGGACGACAAGGCGCGCGTCGTCGCGGACCTGAAGCGCGCGCACGGCGGCATCGTCGCGATGGTCGGCGACGGGATCAACGACGCGCCCGCGCTCGCCGCGGCCGACGTTGGCATCGCGATGGCGACCGGCACCGACGTCGCGATGCACACCGCCGGCATCACGCTGATGCGCGGCGATCCGGCGCTCGTCGCGGACGCGATCGACATCTCGAAACGCACGTACCGCAAGATCCAGCAGAACCTGTTCTGGGCGTTCGTCTACAACCTGATCGGCGTGCCGCTCGCGGCGCTCGGCTGGCTGGACCCGGTGATTGCGGGCGCGGCGATGGCGTTTTCCAGCGTGAGCGTCGTCACGAACGCGCTGCTGCTGCGGCGCTGGAAGGGGCGCGCGCGATGATACGGCGGACTGGCGCTAGCGGACCGGCCGGCGCTGCACGGCGTTCCTCGGTCCGCCACGCGTACGCGAGCCGGTGCTAGCCCGACACGATCGGCTTGATCAGCGTCGTCGTGATCGGCACGAAGCCGCACGCGCGGTAGAGCGCCCGCGCGGCCGCGTTGTGGTTGAACACCGACAGCCCGATTTCGGCGACGCCGTGCCGGCGCGCGTCGGCCTCGAGCGCATCGAGCACGCGCGTAGCCCAGCCCTGGCGGCGCCGGGGCGGTGCAATTTCGAGGTCGTAGATGAACAGCGTGCGATTCGGCCCTTCGGTCACGATCGCATACCAGAGGTCGCCGATCGGGTCGCCGCTGGCGGAATCGACGAGCGACGCGAGCGTCTGGCCGGCCGTCAGCAGGCCGTCCGGCAGCAGCGTATCGAAGCAGGCCCGGGCGCGCACCGCTGCTTCGTCGGCGGCGTTCTGCCCGGAGGAGACGAGATCGCGCGCGTAGCCTTCGATGGCGCGCGCGCGGTATGCGTGAAATTCGCCGGCCGTCATCGGCCGCATCTGCAACATGACCCGATCGCCGCGTGAGGGAACGGATTTCCAGTGTAGCGGGATGGCCGCGCGAGCGCGCGGCCAGGCGAGGTGAGTCGGCGAAAAGCCGACGCGCGGCGTGCTCCGCGCGGGCGGATCGGCGGATCGGCGGATCGGCGGATCGGCGGATCGGCGAATCAGCGAATCAGCGAATCAGCGAATCAGCGAATCAGCGAATCAGCGAATCAGCGACGGTACAGGCACAGCGGCACCAGATGCGACTGACGCACGCGCTCGGCTTCGGCGCGACGTGCGGCATACGAGTATTCCGCATCGAGCGGCAGGTGCGGCGAAACGAACAGGTCGTCGATCTTTTGCAGCAGCGCGAGGATGAAGCTCATTTGAGGCTCCCGAAGGATTGACTAGGGGTTTTCCCTATATGAGCGCCATTCTAAGGGTTTTCCCTAAATCTCGCTAGTGCGCCGCAGCAATTTGCCGCAACCGGCCGGCGACCGACCGCGCGACGGAATCGCCGAGCGTCGCGCCGCAAGGCCCGGAAGACAGGGTCGAAACACTCATCTTCCGTGACGGGCACGCTTCACGGCCGCCGTCTGTCGGGCCATGTTGCGCTCCAGACGATCGACCTGCGACAGCAGCACCTCGTTGTGCTGTTCCAGCGTCACGACAGTCGCCTGCTGCGTCGCCAGATCGGCCGTGAGGCGATCGATCCGCAATTGCCGGGCCGTGGCGTCGTCCTTCAGCCGCGACATCTGCGCCGCCTGTGTGGCCAGTGTCACGAGCGCAGCCAGCATGACGAGCGCCAGCGCCAGCAGGAGCCTGTTCACCCGGCGCATTTCACGATCGGCCGCGCGTTGCAGCCCGTCCGCTTCCGCTTGCAACGCAGCGAGGCGATCCGTCAACGGACGCACGTGAATCTCGGGATTGAAGGACGGGGTGGCAGACGCGCCCGCCGGTTGCGCCGCCGCCGTCGGTTCGATGCGGCTCGGCGATGGTTTAGCGATGAACGCCGCCGCAGGTGCGTCCGTTCGGGCCGCCGAAGGCGCGGCGGGCGTGGCGGGCGTGGCGGGCGTGGCCGGCACGACTGCATCACGCGGGCTCGCCGCAATGGCCGGCTCGGCATGCCCGGTGGATTGCGCCCCGACCGCCGTGCGCTGCGTGCCCGGTTCGGACGCAGTTTCGGCCTCGGTCGACACAGGCAGCGCCACCGCTTCGCCCGCGCTCACGACGGCCGATGCGCGGCGCGTCGTCCCGGCCGACGAGCGGGCGCTTGCCTCGCGCACGGTCGCCGCCGTCGTTTCCGCGTCTGCGGGAGTCTCCACCATGTTCTCCTGCCCGGAAACGGCGGAGACAGAGGCGGGCGGCGGCGTCAAACTGCCGGCCGCTGTCGTCACGCGCTCGGTAGCAGCCGCGTCCCGTTCGCCTTCACTTCCCCCCTCAGCCGCACCCTCACCCACCGCCGGCGCCTGCGGCGCGCCGAACCCGTCGAATGTCGCCTGCTCATGAGCCGACACGATCGTTGCCGAATCGTCAGCCGCCGCCACCTCGGCCGCCACGGCACGCGCCGCAGCCGGCTTCGCGTCGCCGGTCTCGATCACCGGATCACCGAACAGATCGAGCATGGGCTCGTCGCGCGGCGCATCGGCCGCCTGCTCATCACTGCCCGGCTGCGTCGCCGCGCGGGCGGACGCATGCTCGGCCGCTGCGGCGGTGCGACGACGGGACTGGGAGGACGGACGGCTGGAACGGGAACGAGGCGTGGCGACGGATTCGGTCATGGAGATCGGAATGCGGCTGGCCCCGCAACCGCGGGACCGGAACGTCGAACGGAATCAGTGACCGCGCATTGTCGCACGCCCCGTCGCTTATTCGTCACCGGACAGGCTCTCTCCGTCGTCAACGCGCATCACGCCGGGCAGCGCGCGCAGTTTGTCGCGGATCGCCTGGTATTCGACGTCGGACACGCGCCCGAGCGCGATCCTCACGTCGTCGTGCTCGTCATCCTCGTCGGCCTGCTGGACGATGAACTGCTTCACACGCGCGCTGTCCGGGCCGAGCGCCGCGTGCAGCGAATCGAACGTCAGCGCGCCTCGCACGACCGTCAGCGCGAGCTGGCGCCGCTGCCGCGCCGTGAAATAGCGCCGTTCGAGCGGCTTCACGCCCGCGAGGATGATCAGGATGATGACCGTCGCGGAAATCGCTCCGACGTACAGCCCGCCGCCCACCGCGAGGCCGATCGCGGCGACCGACCACAGGCTCGCGGCCGTCGTCAGCCCGCGCACGATCTCGCCGCGCAGCAGGATCGAGCCCGCGCCCAGGAAGCCGATGCCCGACACGACCTGCGCGGCGACCCGTGACGGATCGAGCACGATGTTGCGCGGGCCGAGCACGTCGAAGAAGCCGAAAGCCGACACGATCATGAACAACGCCGAGCCGACGCACACGAGCATGTGCGTGCGCAGGCCGGCCGCCCACGCGAGGCGCTCGCGCTCGAAACCGATCACGCTGCCGAGCGCGGCCGCCAGCAGGAGCCGCGCGACAAGTTCCACGTTGCTGAGCATCGGTTTTCTCCTTTTTGTGGTGTCGGCCGCGCGGAATGTTTTATCCTTGGCCCCGGCCGCGCGCATCCGTGCCGCGCCGACACGATTCGATCCACGCGCTCAACCCCGTCATGTCCGTTTCCGACTCCGACTCCGCTTCCGCCCAGGCCACCCAATTGCGCCACCATTTCGCGCACGTCGTCTTGCCGATCTGGCGGGGTTCAGGGTTCGACCGCGCGATGCAACTGCCGTTCGAAGCCGTCGATCCGGCGACCCACGCGCCGCTGCCGGTCGCGCGCTACCGCGCGATGGCGTGCGCGCGCCAGCTGTTCGTGTTCGCTCAGGCGGGCGAGACCGACCACGCGGCGACGCTGTTCGATGCATTGTGCCGGCGCTTTCGCGATACGCGCCATGGCGGCTGGCACTACAGCGTCGACGCGGCCGGCGCGCCGCTCGACACGACGAAGGATCTGTACACGCATGCGTTCATCGTATTCGCGTGTGCCGCGTGGCACGCGGCGTCGGGCGAGCGCGATGCGCGCACGGTCGCCGAGGAGACGGCCGCGCTGATCCAGGACCGCTTCGCGCCGCAGCGCGGCAACGCGCTGCTCGATGCCGCGCGCCACGCCGATTTCTCGTCGTCGGGCACCGGCCCGCTGCAGAATCCGCTGATGCATCTGACGGAAGCGTGGCTCGCCGCAGCCGAAGCGTTCGGCGACACCGCGTTCGACGACGCGCTCGCCCGCACCGCGCAGGCGGTCGAACGCGCGTTCGTCGATCCGGCGACCGGCTGCGTCGCCGAGCTGCCGCTCGGCTCGGCCGACAACCGCTTCGAGCCGGGGCATCAGTTCGAATGGTTCTATCTGGTCGACGCGGCCGGCGCACGGATCGCGCAGACGGGATTGCGCGCCGCGCTCGCGCGGGCCTTCGAATTCGCCGAACGGCACGGCGTCGATGCGCAGACGGGCGGCGTCAGCGCCGCGCTCGACGCGCAAGGCGCGTGCATCGACGGCACGCAGCGGATCTGGGCGCAGACGGAGTACCTGCGCGCGCTCGCGACGCACGGCGGCACGCCGGCATCCGCGCCGCTCGCGACGCAGATCGAGCGTTTCGCCGCACGCTTCCTGCATCCGCGCGGCTGGTACGAGTGCAAGACGGCCGACGGGCAGGTGTCGCGCGCCGACCTGCCGTCGACGACACCCTACCACCTCGCGACCGCTTACGCGGCGCTGCCCGCCGGCACGTAATCGGCGCTGGCGAACGACGGCGCCGAACGTTCGCCGCGCATCGCGCGCGTATCGCCGAGCTCGAACACCGACACGGCCTGCATCAGGTGCGCGGTCTGGTCGTTCAGCGACGCGGCCGCGGCCGCGACTTCCTCGACCAGCGCCGCATTCTGCTGGGTCAGCTGATCCATCTGCGTGACGGCCTGGTTGACCTGCTCGATCCCGGTGCTCTGCTCGACCGACGCGGCCGTGATCTCGGCCATCGTCTGCACGACGCGCGAGATCGACGTCGACACCGTCCGCATCGCGTCGCCCGCGCGCTCGACGAGCGCCGCGCCGCCGTTGATCTGCGCGACCGAATCCTCGATCAGCGTCTTGATCTCCTTCGCCGATTGCGCGCTGCGCTGCGCGAGCGAGCGTACCTCGCCCGCGACGACCGCGAAGCCGCGGCCCTGTTCGCCCGCGCGCGCGGCCTCGACCGCCGCGTTCAGCGCGAGGATGTTGGTCTGGAACGCGATTCCGTCGATCACCGAGATGATTTCCGCGATGCGGCCGGAACTCTGCGCGATCCCGCGCATTTTCTCGATCACGCTGTCGACGACGCCGCCGCCGTGGCTCGTCGCCTCCAGCGCGTCGTCGGCCAGCGCGCTCGCCGCGCGGGCGCTGTCGGTGTTCTGGCGCACGGTCGCGGTCAGCTCCTCCATGCTCGCGGCGGTTTCCTCGAGCGACGCGGCCTGCGTGCCGGTGCGCTCCGACAGGTCGGCGTTGCCGCTCGCGATCTCGCCCGCGCCGAGGTGGATCGCGTCGGACGCTTGGCGCACGCTGCGCACGGTCTGCGCGAGGCTCGCCTGCATCGTCGCGAGCCCGCGCAGCATCCGGTCGATCTCGAACACGCCGCCCACGCGCACGGCCACGTCGAGCCGGCCCTGCGCGATCCGCTCGAAAAGGCGGCCGGCCTCGTCGAGCGGCGCGACGACCGCGCGCCGCGCGGCCGCATGGATCGCCGCGCTGCTCGCAAGCATCGCGGCCAGCAGCACGATGCCAACCCACTTGAACCAGCTCATGCCCGCGTCGATCGTGCCGAGCGCGGCGCGGCTCGACGCACTGCCGTAGTCGACGAACCGATGCAGTTCGGCAAGGTACGCGTCCTGGATGCCTTGCGTCGGCTGGTCGAGAAACGCCTGGATGTTGCCGCCGTCGAGGAACTGCACGAGTTCCGCGAGCGCCGCGTGGATCGCCTTGTAGCGCTCGGCGAGCGCAGCGATGCGCGCGCGGTTCTCCGCGTCGATCGGCTGCACGGCGGTCAGCGCGGCGAACGCCTTGTCCGCCTCGGCGAGCGAATCGCTCGCATGGCGGATGATGTCGTCCGGTTTCGCGCCGCCGCGCACCATCCGCGTGCCGGCGCGCGACAGGTTGATACGCGCGTCGAGCAGGCGCTCGGTCGCCTGGTTCGCGGCGCCGACCTGCGCGATCGCGACGTTCGACAGATCGTCGACGCCGCTGCGCGTCGACGTGAACGACCAGAAGCCGAGCGCCTCGATCGCGAGCATAAAGAGGCAGAACACGGCCAACACGCCGAGCAGACCCGACGCTAGCTTGATTTTGCTGAACATGAAGATTCCTGGAGAGCGACGATGAAGCAATGCCACGGCGTTAGCGGCATTTCGCGCGCGGACTTTAGCGTTGGCCGCGGAATCTCGCACGGGCGAGCATGAATGCATGCGTTCGAAGCAATAATCGAGTCGTCCGATGCCGCCCGCCGCAAGAAACGCGGACGAATTTCCTTGCTTATCCGCGCCCCCCTTCCTAGAGTTCAGCGCAAGCGGCCATTCATTGCGAGGAAGTCGATGACGGACATCGTGGATCACGCCCGCGGCGCATTGCGGGCGCAACCGTTCAGCATGCTGCTCGGCACGGAGCTGATGCATATCGGCGAGCATGAGGTATCGCTGTGCCTGCCCGTGCGCGACGAATTGCGGCAGCAGCATGGCTACGTACACGGCGGCGTCATCAGCTATCTCGCCGACAACGCGCTGACGTTCGCGGGCGCGCTCGCGCTCGGGCCGCGCGTGATCACGGCCGAATACAAGATCAACTACCTGCGGCCGGCCGTGAACGGCACGCTCGTCGCGCGCGCGAAGATCGTGTATGCGGGACGGCAGCAGGCGACCTGCCAGTGTCACGTGTTCGTCATCGACGGCGATCACGAGCGGCTCGTCGCGATCGCGCAGGGGACGATCAACCGCGTCGGCGACGGGAAGGTTCCTGGGGCGCCGGAGGAAGCGGCCTGACGCCGGTTCTCGCCAACATCAGGCTTGCGAACGAGCCGGTGAACGCAGCCCCTAATCCGCGTCGCCCCCCGTCAGCGGCAGGAAACGCGGCGCCACGCGCGCCCGCACGGTGCCGTCCGCATCGGTGCGATAGATCCCTCGCGCGGCGTTGTGCGGATGGGTTGCCGCATCGCCCACGCTCAGCACCGGCGCGAAGCACGCGTCGCTGCCCTCCAGCAGCGCGCGCCAATGCGCGGATGGCTGCTGCGCAAACACCTCCCCGAAACGCGCCTTCAGCGCCGGCCACCGCGTTCGGTCGTACTGTGACGCCGGATCGACATCCGTGAGCCCCAGGCGTTCGATCAGCAGCGCATAGAACGGCGGCTCGAGCGCGCCGATCGTCACACATGCGCCGTCGGCGCAGCGATAGACATCATAGAACGGCGCGTCGTGAAACAGGCTCGGCTGCGCGCCGTCGAGCTGGCCGTTCGCGCGCGCCCACAGCGCGAGCGTGCCGAGCATCGCGACGATGTCGACGATCGCGCCGTCGACCACCCGCCCCGGCCCGCCCGCGCGCACGTCGAACAGCGCACAGACGATCCCGAACGCGAGTCCGAGCGCGCCACCCGCGTCGCCGACGACGGTCGGCGGCACGCCAGGTTTGTCGCCGCGCGGCGCGGACAGCGACAGCAGGCCCGTCAGCGCGACGTAGTTCAGGTCGTGGCCGGCCGCAGCCGCAAGCGGCCCCGTCTGGCCCCAACCGGTCATCCGGCCGTACACGAGGCGCGGATTGTGCGGTGCGCAGTCCGCCGGCCCGAGCCCGAGGCGCTCCATCACACCGGGCCGCAACCCTTCGATCAGCGCGTCGGCGCGTGAAATCAGCGCAAGCGCGTCGTCACGCCCCGCCGGCGTCTTCAGGTCGAGCGGAACGATCGTCTTCCCGTCGCGCAGCAGATCGCCGTCGCTGCTCTGCAGCGCGTCCGGCGCGCTCGTGCGGCCGGCCGGACGCGCGATCAGCGTGACCTGCGCACCCATCCCGGCGAGGATCCAGCCCGCGAGCGGGCCGGGGCCGAGGCCTTCGAATTCGACGATATGGACGCCTTTTAGCGGCGATTCGAGCGGCATGCGGTTCTCCTGTTGCCCGTTCAAAACAAAAAATCCCTGCTCGGCGGGGTCCGCTTCGCAGGGATCAGGATGACCATCTTTCCATCGCGCGGCAGCCCGGACCGTTCGCGCCGGCCGGGCCGCGCGCCCATCAGAACGCATCCCCCGGCACGCGCACCCAGCCTTCCATCAGCACGCGCGCGCTGCGGCTCATGATCGCCTTGGTGACAGTCCACTCGCCGTTTTCCAGCTTCGCTTCAGCGCCGACGCGCAGCGTGCCCGACGGATGCCCGAAGCGCACGGCCTGGCGCTCGCCACCGCCCGCCGCGAGGTTCACGAGCGTGCCCGGAATCGCCGCCGCGGTGCCGATCGCAACCGCCGCCGTGCCCATCATCGCGTGATGCAGCTTGCCCATCGACATCGCGCGCACCAGCAGGTCGACGTCGCCGGCCGCGACCCGCTTGCCGCTCGACGCGACATAGTCGGCCGGCTTCGCGACGAACGCGATCTTCGGCGTGTGCTGGCGCGTCGCGATCTCGTCGAGCGTGTCGATCAGGCCCATCCGCAGCGCGCCGTGCGCGCGGATCGTCTCGAACTTCTCGAGCGCCTTCGCGTCGCCGTTGATCGCATCCTGCAGCTCGGTACCCGTGTAGCCGATCGCCTCCGCGTCGACGAAGATCGTCGGGATCCCCGCGTTGATCATCGTCGCCTTCAGCGTGCCGACGCCCGGCACCGCGAGATCGTCGACGAGGTTGCCGGTCGGGAACATCGAGCCGCCCGCGCCGTCTTCCTCGGCAGCCGGATCCATGAATTCGAGCTGCACTTCCGCGGCCGGGAACGTGACGCCGTCGAGTTCGAAGTCGCCCGTCTCCTGCACCGCGCCGTTCGTGACCGGCACATGGGCGACGATCGTCTTGCCGATGTTCGCCTGCCAGATCCGCACGGTCGCGACGCCGTCGCGCGGCACACGCGCCGGATCGACGAGGCCGCCGCTGATCGCGAACGGGCCGACTGCCGCCGACAGGTTGCCGCAGTTGCCGGTCCAGTCGACGAACGCCTTGTCGATCGACACCTGGCCGAACAGATAGTCGACGTCGTGGCCGGGCCGCGTGCTCTTCGACACGATCACCGTCTTGCTCGTGCTCGACGTCGCGCCGCCCATCCCGTCGATCTGCTTGCCGTACGGATCGGGGCTGCCGATCACGCGCAGCAGCAGCGCGTCGCGTGCGGCGCCCGGCGCCTGCGCGGCCTCGGGCAGGTCCTGCAGGCGGAAGAACACGCCCTTGCTGGTGCCGCCGCGGATGTAGGTCGCGGGAACCCTGATTTGAGGAATGTGAGCCATGTCGGTGTATTCAGTGTTGAAACCGCGAGGCGATGCGTCGCCGCATCGCCTCCGCTACCTCGTCAAGCCGCCTGCGACGATTCGAGGAAGTCCTGCGCGAAGCGCTGCAGCACGCCGCCCGCGTCGTAGATCGACACTTCCTCGGCCGTATCGAGCCGGCACGTCACCGGCACCTCGACGCGCTCGCCGTTCTTGCGGTGAATCACGAGCGTCAGGTCGGCGCGCGGCGTGCGCTCGCCGATCACGTCGAACGTCTCGGTGCCGTCGATGCCGAGCGTCGTGCGGTTCGTGCCCGCCTTGAACTCGAGCGGCAGCACGCCCATCCCGATCAGGTTCGTGCGGTGGATCCGCTCGAAGCCTTCCGCGACGATCGCCTCGACGCCCGCGAGCCGCACGCCCTTCGCGGCCCAGTCGCGCGACGAGCCCTGGCCGTAGTCGGCGCCCGCGACGACGATCAGCGGCTGCTTGCGATTCATGTACGTCTCGATCGCTTCCCACATCCGCATCACGTTGCCTTCCGGCTCGACGCGTGCGAGCGAGCCCTTCTTCACCGCGCCGTCGACCACCGCCATCTCGTTGATCAGCGTCGGGTTCGCGAAGGTTGCGCGCTGCGCTGTGAGGTGGTCTCCCCGGTGCGTCGCGTACGAGTTGAAGTCTTCTTCCGGCAGGCCCATCTTCGCGAGGTATTCGCCGGCCGCGCTGTTCGCGAGGATCGCGTTCGACGGCGACAGGTGGTCGGTCGTGATGTTGTCGCCGAGCACCGCGAGCGGGCGCATCCCCTGCAGCGTGCGCTCGCCGGCGAGCGCGCCTTCCCAGTACGGCGGACGGCGGATATAGGTGCTCTGCGGCCGCCAGTCGTACAGCGGCGCCGCGCGCTCGCCCGCGTCGGCGCTACGCGCGAACATCGGTTCGTAGACCTTGCGGAACTGCTCGGGCTTCACGCTCGACGCGACGATCGCGTCGATTTCCTCGTCGGTCGGCCAGATGTCCTTCAGCGTGACCGGCTTGCCGTCCTGGTCGTGGCCGAGCACGTCCTTCTCGATGTCGAAGCGGATCGTGCCCGCGATCGCATATGCGACGACGAGCGGCGGCGACGCGAGGAACGCCTGCTTCGCATACGGATGGATGCGGCCGTCGAAGTTGCGGTTGCCGGACAGCACGGCGGTCGCGTACAGGTCGCGATCGACGATTTCTTGCTGGATCTTCGGGTCGAGCGCGCCGGACATCCCGTTACAGGTCGTGCACGCGAACGCGACGATGCCGAAGCCGAGCTTCTCCAGTTCCGGCAGCAGGTTCGCTTCTTCCAGATACAGCTCGACCGCCTTCGAGCCCGGCGCGAGCGAGCTCTTCACCCACGGCTTGCGCACGAGGCCGCGCGCGTTCGCGTTGCGCGCGAGCAGCGCCGCGGCGATCACGTTGCGCGGGTTGCTGGTGTTCGTGCAGCTCGTGATCGCGGCGATGATCACCGCGCCGTCGGGCATCTCGCCCGCCTTCTCTTCCCATTGGCCGGCGATCCCGCGCGCGGCGAGGTCCGACGTCGGCAGCCGCTTGTGCGGGTTCGACGGGCCGGCCATGTTGCGCACCACCGACGACAGGTCGAACGTCAGCGTGCGCTCGTATTGCGCTTTATCCAGCGTATCGGCCCACAGGCCCGCTTCCTTCGCGTAGGTCTCGACGAGCGTCACCTGCTCGTCGCTGCGGCCCGTGAGGCGCAGGTAGTCGGTCGTCTGGCCATCGATGAAGAACATCGCGGCCGTCGCACCATATTCGGGCGCCATGTTCGAAATCGTCGCGCGGTCGCCGAGCGTCAGGCTCGCTGCGCCTTCACCACGGAATTCCAGGTACGCGCCGACCACCTTCTCCTTGCGCAGGAACTCGGTCAGCGCGAGCACGACGTCGGTCGCGGTGATGCCCGGCTGGCGCTTGCCGGTCAGCTCGACGCCGACGATATCCGGCAGCCGCATCCACGACGCGCGGCCGAGCATCACGTTCTCGGCTTCCAGCCCGCCGACGCCGACCGCGATCACGCCGAGCGCGTCGACGTGCGGCGTGTGGCTGTCGGTGCCGACGCAGGTGTCCGGGTACGCGACACCGTCATGCGCCTGGATCACCGGTGACATCTTCTCCAGGTTGATCTGGTGCATGATGCCGTTGCCCGGCGGGATCACGTCGACGTTCTCGAACGACTTTTTCGTCCATTCGATGAAGTGGAAGCGATCCTCGTTGCGGCGATCCTCGATCGCGCGGTTCTTCGCGAACGCGTCCGGATCGAAGCCGCCGCACTCGACGGCGAGCGAGTGATCGACGATCAGCTGCACGGGCACGACCGGGTTCACCTTGGCCGGGTCGCCGCCGCGCTCGGCAATCGCGTCGCGCAGGCCGGCGAGATCGACGAGCGCCGTCTGGCCGAGGATGTCATGGCACACGACGCGCGCCGGGAACCACGGGAAATCGCGTTCGCGCTTGCGCTCGATGATCTGTTTCAGCGAATCGGCGAGGATCGCCGGATCGCAGCGGCGCACGAGGTTTTCGGCGAGCACGCGCGACGTGTACGGCAGCGTGTCGTAGGCGCCGGGCGCGATCGCTTCGACCGCGGCACGCGCGTCGAAGTAATCCAGCGACGTGCCGGGCAGGGGTTTGCGGTAGGCGGTATTCATCATGTGGGGGCAACCTGGGTATGACGTTCAGCGCGCGGCGGCCGCCCGTGTGGCGACGGCCGCCGCGCGCTGCTGGCGTGTCAGCGCTTCTCGATCGACACGAACTGCAGATCGTCCGGGCCCGTGTAGTTCGCGCTCGGGCGGATGATCTTGTTGTCGACGCGCTGCTCGATGATGTGCGCGGCCCAGCCGGACGTACGCGAGATCACGAACAGCGGCGTGAACATCGCGGTCGGCACGCCCATCATGTGATACGACACCGCGCTGAACCAGTCGAGGTTCGGGAACATCTTCTTCGCGTCCCACATCACCGACTCGAGGCGCTCGGCGATGTTGTACAGCTTCAGGTCGCCCGCTTCCTTCGACAGCTTGTGCGCGACGCCCTTGATCACCTTGTTGCGCGGATCGGAGATCGTGTAGACGGGGTGGCCGAAGCCGATCACGACTTCCTTGTTCTCGACACGGCTGCGGATGTCGACTTCCGCTTCGTCCGGCGAGCGGTAGCGGCTCTGGATCTCATACGCGACTTCGTTCGCGCCGCCGTGCTTCGGGCCGCGCAGCGCGCCGATCGCGCCGGTGATCGCCGAGTAGATGTCCGAGCCCGTGCCCGCGATCACGCGGCCGGTAAACGTCGATGCGTTGAACTCATGCTCCGCGTACAGGATCAGCGACGTGTGCATCGCGTCGACCCACGACTTCGACGGCGTCTTGCCGTGCAGCAGATGCAGGAAATGGCCGCCGATCGAATCGTCGTCGGTTTCGGTCTCGATGCGCTTGCCGTTGTGCGAGAAGTGATACCAGTACAGCAGCATCGAGCCGAGCGATGCCATCAGGCGGTCGGCGATGTCGCGCGCGCCCGGCAGGTTGTGGTCGTCCTTCTCCGGCAGCACGGTGCCGAGCACCGACACGCCCGTGCGCATCACGTCCATCGGATGCGCGGATGCCGGGATCTGTTCGAGCGCGGCCTTCAGCGCGCTCGGCAGGCCGCGCAGCGAACGCAGCTTGGTCTTGTACGCGGCCAGTTCGGTCAGGTTCGGCAGCGTCTCGTGCACGAGCAGGTGCGCGATTTCCTCGAATTCGCACGATTCCGCGACGTCGAGGATGTCGTAGCCACGATAGTGCAGGTCGTTGCCGGTCTTGCCGACCGTGCACAGCGCCGTGTTGCCGGCCGTCACGCCCGACAGCGCAACCGACTTCTTCGGCTTGAATGCGCCTGCGGCGGCCGGTGCTGCTGCGTCTTTCGTCTCGCTCATGTTTCGGTTCTCCAATTTCAGATGCGTGTCTCGTGGGGTGCGGGCCGCGTTACTTCTTGCCCTGCGCGAACAGTTCGTCCAGCTTCCGTTCGTATTCGTGATAGCCGAGGAAGTCGTACAGCTCGGCGCGCGTCTGCATCGTCGGCACCGCTGCCTTCTGCGTGCCGTCGCGGCGCAGCGTCTCGTAGAAATTCAGCGCGGCCTTGTTCATCGCGCGATACGCGCCGCAGCAGTACAGCGCGATGTCGACGTTCGCCTCGCGCAGTTCGTCGACGGTGAACAGCGGCGTCGAGCCGAATTCGGTCAGGTTCGCGAGGATCGGCACCTTCACGGCCGCCTTGAAGCGGCGGTAGTCGTCGAGCGTCTTCATCGCTTCCGGGAAGATCATGTCCGCGCCAGCCTCGACATAGGCCACCGCGCGCTCGATTGCCGAGTCGATCCCTTCGGCGGCAGCCGCGTCGGTGCGGGCCATGATCACGAACTGGTCGTCCGTACGCGCGTCGACCGCGGCCTTGACGCGATCGACCATTTCTTCGATCGGCACGACTTCCTTGCCCGGACGGTGGCCGCAGCGCTTCTGGCCGACCTGGTCCTCGAGGTGTACGGCCGCGACGCCGGCCTTGATGAACGAGCGAACCGTGCGCGCGATGTTGAACGCGCCGCCCCAGCCCGTATCGATGTCGACGAGCAGCGGCAGGTCGGTCGCATTGGTGATCCGGTTCGCGTCGATCAGCACGTCTTCCATCGTGCTGATGCCGAGATCGGGGATGCCGAGCGAATTCGCGGCGACGCCGCCGCCCGACAGGTAGACGGCCTTGAAGCCGACCGCCTGGGCCATCTTGGCAGCGTACGCGGTGATCGCGCCGACCACCTGCAGCGGCTGCTCGGCCGCGACTGCCGCGCGGAATTTCGCGCCGGCGCTTTGAAGATGCGTGTTGCTCATGAACGGCCTCCTGAGGGAATGCACGTTAGAACAGCAAGGAACGGGCCAGCTCGCGTATCGCTGCTAACCCACTGATTCTTAAGCAACCGGGCGCTTGCGCATCGCCTCCGGAAATTTCAATTTGGAAATCTCGTGTTCCAAAAATGAAATCTCGCGCGCATAATCGGCCGTCATGGACATCTCCTCGATCAAGCCTGTCGGCCCCGCCGAACGCGCGGTGCGGCCGCGCGTCTGGGCGATGGGCATCAGCCGTCTGCGCGACCTCTTTCGCGAGATCGCCGGCGAATTCGACGACCGCGCCGACGTGCGCATCGTGTCGCGCGCTTATGAAGAAGCGCTGAACGCGATCGCCGAGGCGGGCGCCGCGCGGCCCGACGTGATCGTCGCGGCAGGCTCGAACGGCGGCTTCCTGAAGACGCGCGCGCCGGTGCCGGTCGTGGTCGTCACGCCGACCGGCTTCGACGTGATGCAGGCGCTCGCGCGCGCCCGGCGCGACGCGTCGCGGATCGCGCTCGTCAGTGTCGGCGAGACGCCGCCCGAGGTGCGCCGCTTCGTCGCCGCGTATGGCCTCGACGTGGAGTTTGCGTCATATCAGTCCGCACAGGAAGCGGAAGCGTGCGTGCACGAACTGCACGACCGCGGCATCGAAACGATCGTCGGCCCGGGGCTCGTTACCGACCTCGCGGCGAGCGCCGGCATGGGCGCCGTGTTCCTGTATTCGCATGCATCGGTGCGCAAGGCCGTCGACACCGCGCTCGAGGTTGCCTACGCGACGCACGCGGAGGCGCTGCGGCGCCAGCGGCTCGACAACCTGCTCCAGCACCTGCGCGACGGCGTGGTCGCACTCGACGCGCGCGGCCGGGTCGAGGCGATCAACGAACGGCTCGCGCAAGCGCTCGGGGTCGAACCCGCTGCGGCCGTCGGGCGCGCACTCGTCGATCTGACGCCGGAACTGCGCACGCTGCGCGGCGACGACGGCGACGCGCTCGCGACCGTACGCGGCGTGCGCTATGTCGTGCACCGCGGGCCGCTCGTCGATCGCGGCGTGCTGTCGGGCAGCGTGCTGACCTTCCAGGAATCGCGCGCGGTCGAACGGCTCGACCGCGCGCTGCGCTCGCAGCCGAACACGCAGCAGTTCGCGGCGCGCTACACGCTCGACGACGTGGTCGGCACGTCGGTGCCGATGACGCGCGTGCGCGATCTCGTGCGCCGCTACGCAAAATCCGACGCGACCGTGCTCGTGCTCGGCGAAAGCGGCACCGGCAAGGAGATGATCGCGCAGAGCCTGCATGCGCTGTCCGCACGGCGCAGCTATCCGTTCGTCGCGGTCAACTGCGGCGCGTTTCCGGAAGCGCTGCTCGAAAGCGAGCTGTTCGGCTACGAGGAAGGCGCGTTCACGGGCGCGCGGCGCGGCGGCAAGACGGGCCTGTTCGAAGCCGCGCATCGCGGCACGCTGTTCCTCGACGAGATCGGCGAGATGCCGCCGTCGCTGCAAAGCCGGCTGCTGCGCGTGCTGCAGGAGCGCGAGGTGATCCGCCTCGGGTCAACGGAGCCGATCCGCATCGACGTGCGCGTGATCGCCGCGACCCATCGTCCGCTGCTCGCGGCCGTCGAGGACGGCACGTTCCGCGCGGACCTCTATTACCGGCTCAACATCCTGAACGTCGGGCTGCCGCCGCGGTGCGAGCGCACGGCGGGCAATACCGCGCTGGCGGCGGCGCTGCTGGTGCAGGCGGGGCGGCGGGAGCGGCGGC
>NZ_JAAGPL010000194.1:0-16092 GCF_017104785.1 Burkholderia sp. Ac-20353
TCGAACAGAACGCGAACAAGGCGCTGGGCGTGGCCGATCGCGGCTACGTGCTCGAAACGGGGCGCGTGGTGCTCGCGGATACGGGCGCGAACCTGCTCGCGAACGACCGGATCAAGCAGGCTTATCTGGGCGGATGATGGCAGGCGCCGCCGATCCGGGCCGGATCGGCGGCGTTGCTTGCTGATGACAGGTACGCCAGAGCTTCGCAACGTCCTGTCGAAGTCTTCTCAAAGTCTTCCCAACGGTGGCCCGCATGGCGAGCGGTACGCCGACTTGGATTGAATTCGTAGTCGATTTGGCTACGATCGTAGCTTGATTGGCTACATCTTGACTGTTCAACTCCCCAGGCTCGCTCCGGATGGACTTCCTTCGGGGTTTCCGTATTGTCAGGCCCCGCATTTCCGATCGGCTGTCGTGCATCGTCGAACATTGGCGTGCTGCGACAGCGGCGGCGCCGCAACACGCCCACGCGTCACGGGCCGATTCGGAATGTGCTTTTCAACACGTCGCGCAGATGGAGCGCGGCCCGATTGCCGTCGTCCGCCAGGACATGGATCAGATGCGGCGGAAGATCGGGCAGCACGATCCCCGCGACGTGGGTCGTCAGATTGCCGGATACGCGATCGCGTTCGATCAGGCCCACCGCGAGGCCGCTTGCGATGCAGGCTTCGACGGCCGGCGAACTCGCGCTCTCGAGCAGCACCCGATGCGCGATCCGGTGCTTCTTCAGCGCGGTCAGCGCCGTGTCCCGGTACGGACAACCCGGCAACTGCACCGCGATCGGCAGCGGCGCATCGCGATCGAACGTGAACGTGCGCGCGGCAACCCAGACGGGATGGGTCCTGGCGAGCAGTTCTCCGTGCGGCGGCGCCTTGGGCAGCACGGCAATCGTGATGTCCAGCTGACCGCGGGCGAACCGCTGCAGCAGTTCTTCACTGGAGCGCGCTTCCACGGTCAATTCGAGCAATGGCCGGTCGGCCGCGAAGCGCGGCAGGAAATCCGCCATGAATCGTGCGGCGTACGCGTCGGGGATCCCGAGTCGCAGTTTGCCCGTCAACATCTGCGGGGACAGCGACTCGACGAGCCGATCGTGACTCGACAGAAAATCCGTGGTGTCGGCAAGCAGCTTTTGACCGAACTGCGTCAGTTCGACCGCTTGATTGTTTCGCGTGAACAGCCGCTGTTCCACCATCTCCTCGAGCTTCTGAATCTGGGCGGTGACAGCGGACGGGCTGCGATTCACGTGGACGGCGGCGTCCTTGAAGCGGCCGAGCTTTGCGACGGCATGGAACGTACGCAGCAGATCGACGTCGAGGGTGCGGGGCATGATTTCGAAACGCTGAATGACTGATTCAGATAACTTCGATTGACGGAATGACTGGCGCTCCCTATCTTCGGTTCAACAGGCGCCCACGTCAATCGAGCTTGATGCGTGCCCGACGAACGATATTCGAAATCCTCAACATCGTCGTATCCATGCCGCCATTCCTGATCCAGTTCGTTTTCGTGTTGTCGTGGAGTTCCGGTTTCATCGGCGCAAAGATCGGCGCGGAGACGGCCGGCGCCTTCAACCTGTTGTTCTGGCGTTTCCTGCTCGTCACGATCTGTCTCGCGATCGTCCTCAACCGGCAGCTCGGGCGATTGACGCTCGAAAAGATCCGCTATCACGCGGCGATCGGATGCCTGTCGCAGTTTCTGTATCTGGCCTGCGTATACGTGGCGATCCAGAATGGCGTGCCGCCGGGGATCGCGGCGATCGTCGCCGCGTTGCAGCCGCTGATCACCGCGGCAATGACCGCGCTCGAAGGCAGCGAGCGCGGTGGCGCGCGTGAATGGTCCGGGCTCGTGGTCGGTTTCATCGGCGTCGGCATCGTCACAGGCGGGCAATATCTGTGGTCGCCCGCGTCCGTCAGCATCGTCATGTACGTGCTGCCGCTCGTATCCGCGCTGGGATTGTCGCTTGCGACGATCCATCAGCGGCGGCGCGCGCTCGCGGCCGGCCCCGGCAACGACGACGGCCTGTTCCTGCCGCTGTTCGTGCAGGGCTGCGTCAGTCTCGTCCTGTTTGCGTTGTGCGGCCTCGCTACGCACGAGCTGCACGTGCCGACGCAGCCGAGCGTCTGGTTGTCGGTCGTGTGGCTGACTGTATTCTCGACCTTCGTCGCGTACCTGTCGTTGTGGGCGTTGCTCAGGAGAATGCCTGCGACGCGCGTGGCGGTCCTCGTCTATCTCGAGCCGCCCGTCACGTTGACCTGGGCCGCGCTGATGTTCGGCGACCGGATCCAGGGCTCGACGTGGGTCGGTATCGTCGTCGTTGCGATCGGCGTGTGGCTGGCGAGCAAACCGGGCGAGCGAGCCGGGCGGCAGCAGGGTTCGGAAATGGAAGCGGCCGGCCGCTGAGATTCGTCGCGCCGCGTCGGGCGGGGACGTCCGGCTCAAGCGTCGTCACCGCGCATTCGACGCAACGCTACGCCGCGTCACTGTCGTCAGCCGCGTCCAGATTCCTGCGCAAGCCGGCAATGACGCGTCGCGTCGCGTCGAGATCATCCACCGACAATCCGTCCGACAGGCGGTTCACCCACGCGGCCTGAAGGTTCATCGCCGCATCGAAGGCCTGCTTGCCGCTGTCGGTCAGCACGACGAGCTGCGCACGACGATGGTGCGGGTTCACGTCGAAGCGGACCAGGCCTTCCGCTTCCAGATCGTTGACGATGCGCTGGACGTTCTGCCGGTTCGCGCCAAGATCGCGCGCGATCCACGCGACCGGCTGCGGCTGCCCGGCGCCGGCGACCGCGCCGAGAATCTGCCAGCGCGCGCTCGTCAGCCCGAGCCCGGCGACCAGCCGATCGCCGGATGCCAGCATCCGGCTGTTGAGCCGGAAGAAATCGAGAATGAAATCGGTCAGGATCTCGCCCGCCGGTGTCCGCTTTGTCTTTCTCATCTGTCACCATCAATTCAAATTGACATCATGGTGTCAATGGTCTATACCTGTGCCGTGTCAAATTGACATCATGCAACCAAATTGATGGAGCCGATCATGCCACACTTTCGCCCGCTCGACCCCGAATTTCCGATCGACCGCCAGCTTGCCGAGGAGGCGGGGCCGGTCGTGCTCGTGAATCTCTTCGTGCTGGATGCGGCCGATGAAGCGACGTTCCTGCAGGTCTGGCAGGACGATGCCGCGTTCATGAAGCGGCAGCCGGGCTTCATCTCGACGCAGCTGCATCGTGCGCTCGGCGAGCGTCCGACCTATCTGAATTACGCGATCTGGGAATCGACCGCGCAGTTTCGCGCGGCGTTCATGCATCCGGAGTTTCGCTCGAAGTTGTCCGGGTACCCGGCGTCGGCGGTGGCGTCGCCGCATCTGTTCCGGAAGGTGGCGGTGGAGGGGATCTGTGTCGATTGAGCCGCGGCGGGACCCGCGTAGCGAGCGCTATCCGTCGCGCGTTACCGTGTTGCCCTTCATTGTCGCGCCGTGAGCAGCTTGATACCCATCCCGACGAACAGCAGCCCGCTGCCACGCTTGATCGCCTGGATCCAGCGGCTCATGCGGAAGCCTCGATGCAATCGATGGACACCGGCCGAGTAGAGGCTATGAACGAGCATCACCGTGCAGGCGATCGTCGCGTACATCACGACGAACTGCATGGCCAGCGGGCGATCGTGCGCGATGAACTGCGGCATGAACGCGGACAGGAAGATGAGCGTCTTCGGATTGCTTCCGGAGACGAGCAGCGCTTCCCGGAACAGTTTCTTCCGGTCTGGCGCGATGGCGGGCGTTTCGCCGGTCGTCGCATCGGAACCGGCTCGCGGGCCGCGCAATTGCCTCACGCCCAGAACCATCAGGTACAGCGCGCCGACGACCTTCATCGCGACGAACAGCGGCGGCATCGCGGCCAGCAACGCGCCGACGCCCAGCGCGACGAGCACGACGACGGCCCCTTGCGCAACCAGATTGCCGGCGATGGTCGCGGCCGTGCCGTGGCTGCCGTACCGCACGGTATTCCGGACGACGAGGAGCACGTTGGGCCCCGGCGACAACGTGGTGGCGAGATAGGCCGCTGCAAAGAGAATCCAGGTCTGAACGGACATGCGTCGCTCCGTGTAGTCGATACCGCGTGGCTTGATGCGGCAATCATGCCACGACGGCGTCGACGCTGCGCTGGACCGCCCCGCATTTGCGCTGCATCTGCGTCGCATCTCCGCGACGCGCGCTTCAGTCTCCCGCGCAGATCACGCGCAACGCGCGATCCAGAAATTCCAGCATCGCGCTGACCTTCGGCAAGCGTTCGCGATGACGCGGCCAGATCAGGTTGACGGGCAACCCCGTCGTCGCGGAGGCGGGCAGCACGTCGACCAGTTCGCCGCTGCGAAGCGCGTCGCGAATCATCCAGGTCGCCAGTTGAGCGACTCCGAAACCGGCCTTCACCGCCTGAACCTGCGCTTCGCCGCTGCCGACGATGATGCGGCCGTTCATGGTCCGGCGTCTGATTTGTCCGTCCGCCCCGGCCATGACCCACGGACTCACGCTGCCGTCGGCGCGGCCGTAGGTCACGCAATCGTGCTGCTCGAGATCCTCCACGTCGCGTATGGCCGGACGTTGCGCCAGATAGCGCGGCGCCGCACAGAAGATCACGCGCTCCCGGCCGATGGTCCGATGCGCGAGCAGGCTGGAAAGCGGGGCGACGTCGCCGATTCGCACCGCGAGGTCGATTCCTTCCTCGACCGGATCGACGAAGCGGTCCGTCAACGACGTATGCAGCTTCACGCGTGGGTGACGCTCGGCGAAGTCGAGCAGCAGCGGCAGCACGTGCAGGTGGCCGAACGTCACGGGCAGGTCCACGCGCAGTTGGCCGGCCGGTTCGGTGTGCTCGGCGGCAAGATCGATTTCGGCCGCTTCGAGGTCCGCCATGATGCGGGTGCAGGTGCGATGGAACGCCTCGCCCGCGCTGGTGAGCGCGAGGCGGCGCGTCGTGCGTTCGAAGAGCCGCGCGCCGAGCCGCGCTTCCAGCCGCGCGATGCTCTTGCTGACCGCCGAGGTCGTGAGATGGAGCCGTTCCGCCGCGGCCGTGAAGCTCCCGGCTTCGGCAATGGCAACGAAGACTTCGATCCCTTTGAGACGTTCTGTCGACATCAGCGCGCGCGTTAGCGTGAATGAGGGCTCAATTCTCCCTGCAATTTCCGTTGCGTGGTGGAAATGTCGTTCGACTGTGGCCAGCGGCGGGCGAAACGCGGCGTCACCGCATGGTTCGTGCTATTGCCCGGCGCCACCCGGCACACGAAGGCCAGCGTTCAAGCGCGCGGGCCGGCGGCGGCCGATCGCGAGCGCGATCAGCGCGGCGAGCAGCGCGATCGCCGCAGCAACGTAGCCGATATTGGCGAGCGCGCTGCGCTCGATCGTGTAGCCGCCGACGATCGCGCCGAGGCCGATGCCCGCGTTGGCGGCCGACACGTTCAGCGTGCCGGCCAGCGCCTGCGCATGCGATGCGGCTTTCATCACGCGCACCTGGCAGACCGGGTAGAGCGCCGTATAGGCGATGCCCCACACGGCCAGCGCCGCGCCCAGCCAGAGAACCGATGACGCGAGCGGCACGCTCGCCGCCATGCCGATGCCGAGCAGCAGCACGAAGACGGCGGTTGCGCCGGCCGGATGGCGATCGACGCAGCGTCCGCCGAGCCAATTGCCCGCGAGTCCGACCGCGCCGAAACCCATCAGCCACCAGCCGACCTGCGCGGGCGGCACATGTGCGACGCGTTCGAGCAGATCGGCGAGATACGTGTACGCCGTGAACATGGCGGTGAACACGACGACCGACAATGCGACGTTCGCGATGACGTGGCGATCGCCGACGATGCCTAGCTGCGCGGTGATACGCATTCTTTCCGGTCGCGCAAGCATCGGCATGAAGGCCGCGAGTGACAAGGCCATCACGAGCGACAGCACCGCGAGGCCGGCGAACGCGCCGCGCCAGCCGATCGCGTTGGCTGCGACGGTGCCGAGCGGGATGCCGAACAGTGTGGCCGCGGCGATGCCGAGATAAACCTGCGACACTGCGCGGCCGGCCTGATCGGGGCCGGCCAGCTGGCTCGTGGTCTCGCTCGCGGTGCCCCAGAACACGGGAAGCAGCAGCGCGGGGATGAAGCGGGCGATTGCGAGCACCCACGCGTTCGGCGCCAGCGCCGCGAGCGTGTTGGCGGCGGCGAACACGAACATGATCGCGACGAACAGCCGCTTGCGCTCGACGTGCGACAACGCCGCGGTCAGCACCGGGCCGAACAGCATCACCGTGAACGCGAACAGCGTGACGAACTGCCCGGCGGTTGAAATCGAAATCCGGAGGTCGCGCGCGAGCGCGGGAAGCAAGCCGACGATCAGGAATTCGGTGGTGACGATGACGAACGCGGAAATCGCGAGCAGCGCAATGGACAGGGCACGTGGTGAAGCATCGGTGGCGGACATGGAATACGGTCTCGTGAGGCTGGAAGTCCTCACAGCGTATTCATGGCCGTGTGTCTTATCTTGGGTGAATATTCATCCCAGTGTTGACGGCGGGGAAACAATCGGACCGTGGGCGGCGAGATGCCCGATGCGATGTGGCGCTGCACACCGCATACCGCCCACCGCCCGCACCGCCCGTACCGCCCGTACCGCCCGTACCGCCCGTACCTTAAGCGTGCTTCGCCAGATACTTGCCGATCAGCATCATCTGCGCGGTCCACCCGTGGTCGTTCATCTCGTACGCCTTCGCACGGCGCTCGGCGAACAGCTGGTCGAATCCGGATTCGGTCAGCGTCAGCAGCGTGCCGTCCGGCCTGTCGTCGAGCGCGAACGTCACGAGCGTCATCGGCTCGCTCGAATAATCGATGTCGGGATTGATCGCGAACGGGTGCCAGCGGAACGCGAACAGGTGCTTCGGTTCGACGCGGTCGACGGCGATTTCGAACACCGCGCCGGCATACGGCTCCTGCGCCTTTGCGACATCCGCGTCGACGGTCGTCGGCGTGATCCGGCCGAACAGCCGCTGGCCGGCGACGAACGGCCCGTCGAACGTCACGCCGAACCAGCGGCCGAATTCCCCGGAATTGCTGACGGCTTCCCATACACGCTCCAGCGGGGCGGGCAACAGGGTCTGCTTTTCGATGCGATCGGTCTGCTGGGTCATGACGTTCTCCATGAGTGCGTTCATCCACTGCAAAATGATCCACGGCCATACGGCGGGCGCGCGCAACGGTCGCGCATCGCGGGTCATGCGCCGCGCGCGTCAGCGCATGACCGCGTCCGGCACGTCGATCACGACGTCCGACGTCGCGACCGCCACGCACGGCAGCGTATAGCCTTCGGCCTTTTCCTCGCGGCTCAGCCCCGGCCACTCTATCGTGTAGCGCACGCTGCCGCTGACGATCTTGCACAGGCAGGTGCGGCACGTACCGTTGCGGCACGAACGCGGCAGCGACACGTTGGCGAACGCGGCTGCCTCGAGCAGCGTCAGCGAGTCGGGCGCGTCGAAGCACACGCCGAGCGGTTCGACGCACACGGTTGGGGGACGTTCGGGTTCGGTCATGTCGGAAAAAAGCGGCAAATCGGTCACGGCAAGCCGCCAAGCATACCCGAACCCGTTTGCAGCCGACCCGCCGCCCATCCGCCACCCGCCCGGCGCCTATCCGCCGCCTATCCGCCGTCTACCCAGCGGGCGCTCCGTCAGTGCCGGCGCAGATGCCGGTACACGGTATTGCGCGCGAGCCCCAGTTCCCGCGCGGCCGCCGACACGTTGCCACCGTGCCGCGCGAGCGCCGCACCGATCACTGCCGCCTGGTGATCCAGCAGCGTCGTGGCGTCGGCCGCCGCCGCAGCTGTCGCGTGCGGCTCCGCGGGCAGCGCGTCGCAGTCGAGCCAGAAATCGTCGGGCAGATGCGCGAGTGCGATCTCCGATTCGTCTTCGGCCAGCATGCCCGCGGTGCGCAGCACGTTGGTCATCTGCCGCAGGTTGCCGGGCCAGCGGTGACGCGCGAACGCGGCGAGCACGTCGGGCGCGATCCGGCGCGGCATCGGCTCGCTGCGCGCGAGACGCTCGAGTATCCGTTCGACGAGCACCGGCAGGTCGGTGCGCGTCGCGAGCGGCGGCAGCGTCACCGCGAGCCCGTTGATCCGGTAGAACAGATCCTCGCGGAACGTGCCTGCCGCGATCATCGCGCGCAGGTCGCGGTGCGTCGCGCACACCACGCGCACGTCGACCGGCACCGCGCGCGCGCCGCCGAGCGGCATCACCGCGCGTTCCTGCAGCACGCGCATCAGCCGCACCTGCTGCGCGAGCGGCATGTCGCCGATCTCGTCGAGAAACAGCGTGCCGCCGTCGGCCTGCACGATCTTGCCGGGGCTGCCGCGCTTGCGCGCGCCGGTGAACGCGCCGTCTTCATAGCCGAACAGCTCGGCCTCGATCAGCGAATCGGGCAGCGCCGCGCAGTTGACCGCGACGAACGGGCCGTCCGCGAGCGGCGATGCGTAATGCAGTGCGCGCGCGAGCCATTCCTTGCCGGTGCCGGTCTGCCCGAGGATCAGCAGCGGCAGGTCGCGTCCGCGGATTTTCGCGACCCGTTCGAGCACGGCGGCCATCCGCGTGTCGCCGGTGTCGAGTGTCGCGAACGTGATCGCGTCGGGATCGCCCGCACGGGTGCGCGCAGCGGGTACGGTGGCCGGCGTGACGGCGACGGCCGTTTTCTGCGCGTCCGCGAATTCGCAGCGCGCGAGCACGCGCACGCCGCTCGACAGCGTGAGCCGGAACAGCGCACCCGGTGCGCGGGCCGCCTGCTGCGCGAGCATCCCGAAGCGCATGCCGAACAATGCGTCGCAGCCTTGGTGCTGCAGCGCGTCGAAGGTCGCGCCGAGCTGGAATTGCGCGCTGCGGTTCGCGGCGATCAGCCCGCCGTCGGGCCCGAACGCGACGAGGCCCGCGAACAGCGAATCGATGCATTCCTCGTGCGCATGAAAGCGCACGCGCAGCGCTTCCGCGCACTGGTTCGCGAACAGGTGGTTCTCGATCAGCTGCGCGGACATTCGCACGAGCGCGAGCGTATGCGGACTGAAGCCGCGCGGATCGCCGCTCACGTCGAGCGTGCCGATCGTGCGCCCGAACGGGTCGACGATCGGCGCACACGAGCAGGTGAGGATGTGGTTCGCGCGCAGGAAGTGTTCCGACGCGTGCACGGCGAGCGCCTGCCCCGATACGAGCGCGGTGCCGATCGCGTTGGTGCCGCGTGCGCCTTCCGCCCACGACACGCCCGGGCACAACGCGACGCGGTTGGCTTTCTCGATGAAGTCGGCGTCGCCGATGCTGTGCAGGATCACGCCGTCCGGGCCGGTCAGCAGCACGAGGCTTTGGGTGTCGGCGATCTGCGCATGGAGGTTTTCCATCACCGGGCGCGCATGCGCGAACAGCGCGTGATGGGTGTCGATCAGCTCGCGCAGCGCGATGCGCGACAGCGGCGAGAAATCGGGCTGCTCGTCCGCGCGCAGCCCGACCGCCGTCGAACGGGCATGCGCCTGCGCGAGCAGGTCGATGCGGCCCGCGGTGGCGGGCAGCACGGAAGATTGCGGCATTTCGTGTCTCCAGTTTCCGTCGGCGAGGTGCGTTCCGCGCTCGCAACGTTGTACCCCGCGCGGAGCCGGCCGCGCGGGTACGCCGGTACGCCTCATCATACAAGCGCCGCTCGCGTTGCGCGACCGCGTACAAATTCCGCTTGCTTTTGGAATGGCGCCTGCAATGATGGAAATGGAGCACGCACGCGCCGTGTTCCGCATCGCAACATGCATGCGACGCGACATGCATCCGTTCGGGAGACGCATCATGGTTCGGACGGAACTCAGGGTCGTACTGGCGGCAATCGCCACGTTCATCATGCTGGCCGGTATCGCGGTCGCGATCCACGGCCTCCTGTTCGATCTGGAAGACGCGGTGCGCTACGGCACTGCAGCAATCGCGCTGGGCATTACGACGACTGCGATCGCGCTGAACGTGTGGCCGAAAGACCCGCACTGACGCCGGCCCGGATCCGGTGCCGGATCACCCATTGTGCTGACGAACACCGCGTCGGAATGACGCGTGCCGCAAAATTTGCCTCCTGCGCGAAACCGTCTAAAGTGAATGCAACCGGTACGCATTGTCCGCGCCTTACTCCCGCGCGGTGTGCCACTGCCGGTCTGCCCGCGAGCACATCGTCCGGCCGGTAGCGGACGACGTACGCGGTCATTCATTTTCTACCGGTCGGTCGAGGCGGCTCCCATGCAGATCAATTTCCCGAACGAGGCGCCCGAGTATTCGGGGCGCGAACTGACGCTCGCGTTTCCGGCGTTGGTCAATGGCGAGCGAGTCCAATGCCACATCACCGCCGAGGCGCTCGAAGACCACTTCGGCGCGGCATCGCCGCGTTTCGAGGATATGGTCGGTGCGTTCGACATGCACCGGGATCGCATCGAGGCGGCGGCGCGGCGCCTGCTGTCGGAAACACGCGCGCAATGCGTGACCCTGCGTAGCGGCTACGTACGCTTCTACGAGGCGAACTGGCGGACTTGAACTTGAAGACCGGGTGTCGGTCGAGCGGGCGCCAGCGTCATGCATGGCGCCCGTGTCGTATCGGCACGGACGGCGTTCGTGCGCGCGCGAAGCGCGGATGAAAAAACAAAACCCCTCGTTTGGAAAAACGAGGGGTTCGTCAGCAATCCGAACGCCACCCGAAGATGGCGTTTTTCGTCATGCGGCGCGGCGCGTCATGTGATGCTCATTCGCTGCCGAGATAGAAGAAGCGGAACAGGAACACGGCGGCGATGAGCCACACGATCGGCTTGACCTGGCGCGCCTGGCCCGTCAGCAGCTTGAGGCCGCCGTATGCGATGAAGCCGAATGCGACGCCGTTCGCGATCGAGTACGTGAACGGCATCAGCAGCGCGGTCAGCGCGGCCGGCACGGCTTCGGTCGCGTCGTCCCACGGCACCTCGACCATCTCGCGCAGCATCAGGCACGACACGTACAGCAGCGCGGGCGCGGTCGCATAGCCGGGCACGACGCCCGCGAGCGGCGCGATGAACAGGCACGCGAGGAACAGCACCGCGACGGTGAGCGCCGTCATCCCGGTGCGGCCGCCGGCCTGCACGCCCGACGCGCTTTCGATGTACGCAGTCGTCGACGACGTGCCGAGCACCGAACCCGCGACGATCGCGGTGCTGTCGGCGAGCAGCGCCTTGTTCAGGCGGTCCATCTTGCCGTGGACGAGCAGACCCGCGCGGTTCGCGACGCCCATCAGCGTGCCGGTTGCGTCGAACAGCTCGACGAGGAAGAACACGAGGATCACGTTGATGATGCCGGTCGACAGCGCGGCGCCGATATCGAGCTTGAACAGCGTCGCATCGATCGACGGCGGCGCGGAGAACACGCCGTGGAATTCGTTGCCGCCGAAGAAGAACGACAGGATCGTGACGCCGATGATGCCGATCAGGATCGCGCCGCGCACGCGCAGGTGGTCGAGCGTGACGATCGTGAAGAAGCCGATGATCGCGAGGATCGTGGTCGGCTTGTGCAGGTCGCCGAGCGTGACGAGCGTAGCCGGGCTGCCGACGATCACGCCGGACGTCTTCAGCGAGATGATGCCGAGAAACAGGCCAATGCCTGCGGTGATCGAGATCCGCAGCGATTTCGGAATGCCGTTGACGATCGCTTCGCGCACGCGGAACAGCGTGACGAGCAGGAACAGGCAGCCGGAGATGAACACGGCGCCGAGCGCGGCCTGCCACGAGAAGCCGAGGCCTTTCACGACGGTGTACGCGAAATACGCGTTGAGGCCCATGCCGGGCGCGCACGCGATCGGGTAGTTCGCATACAGGCCCATGATCAGCGACGCGAGTGCGGCGACGAGGCAGGTCGCGACGAACACGGATTCCTTCGGCATGCCCGCGTCACCGAGGATCGCGGGGTTCACGAAGATGATGTAGGCCATCGTCAGGAACGTAGTGACGCCCGCGAGTATTTCGGTGCGGAAGTCGGTGCCGGCTTCTTCGAAGCCGAAATACCGCTTGATGGATTCCATGAAGACGTTTCTCCGGTCGGGTTGTCGTGTTGCTTGTTGAGTCGAGTTGTTGTATGCGCGGCCAACCGTGCACGGTCGGCGTAATGTAACCAGCCACTAATGCCGGTCTATCGGCGGATTGTAATAGCCGGGATAGGTCGGACGATATAGTCGTGGGGCGCGATCGGCGGACGGCACGGCAAGACTGACAGCGTGGCCGCGCGGCGGCGCGCATTTTACCGGTTCGCACGGAGAAGGCGGCGGAAAGGGGGAAGCGGCGGAATGCGGGTGCAAACGCGGGTGCAAAGCGGGCAGCGGCATACGCGCAGCTACGACGTGCGCAAGTGTGTCGCCAGCATCGACACGCGGATGAAACGGAGCGGCCGCATGCTGAACGGAAGCAGTGCGCACGTGCGGTGCAAATTGCGGCAGGTGCCAGGTGGCATGCGACAGCGGCGCACGCGGGCGCGGAACGATGCATTCGATTCGTCAGTCCGGCGCACCGTGGGCATCGGGCTATGCTGCTCCGAAGCCGTTCCGCCCGCAACAGTCATATCGTGCTGCAGTGCGGACTGTGGTTTCTGTGTAAAAGATTGCAAGACCACATCGCGTTAACCGGCAACTCTTTCTAGGATAGAGACTCCGCGCACACACGCCGGGCCGATCGCCGCCGACGCCGGGGAAGTCGACGGCCCGTGCAGCGCCAGTGCGTGAAGTGTGGCGGCGGCCGTTGCGCGTACGGGCAGGCGCGGGGCCGGTTGCGATTGCCCGATGCGGGTTTGTCCGTTTTCACGGAGGTCAGCATGTTGAACTGGATCAGCCGTTGGGCGATGCGGCACGCTCCCACACCGGAGAAAACCGCTGCGTCGATGCTCGTCACTGCGCGCATGGAACTGTTTACTGCCGAGCAGCGCGTCATCGATGCGAAATTACAAGCGGATTACTGGCGCGCGCGCGTGTCCTTTCTCGAGGAGGTGCAGAAGCAGGGCATCGATCCTTGGGTGAGCGCGCAGGCGTCGCAACGTCCCGAGATCGAATCCAGTCCTCGCGGCACAGGCCCGCGTCTCGCCGCCAGCACCTGATGTCGGCGCGCGAGCGCTCGCGGCACGCATCGGCGTGCCGCGTCATTCGTGGCGCACCTGCGATGCATCGCAGGTGCGTTCACGCAGTTGCGTACCGCAGTTGCGTACTGCAGTTGCGTACCGCAGTTGCGTTCTGTAATTGCGTGAGTTTCGTCACAGCGTCATCACGCGCCGTTTGCGCGTGACAGCGTTCGCATCATTCCCGCCTTCGCCAGACGCCGCGCATCATGTGCCGCATCCGTGCGAGCGCGCGCCGCAATCGCGTGTCGCGCTGCACGTACACAGTCGTGATCGATGCCTCGACCGGCCGGTCGGCATCCGTGCTCAGCCAGATGCGTTCGCCGCGCGCAATGCGCAGCACGTCGCCGGGCCGTATCCAGTAATCGTCGACGCTCGACACGCGCGTCAGCCACAGCGGCGCGTCGTGCGAACGGATTTCGGCATCGTTCGGCGCGCGCCACGTCAGCGTCTTGCGCGGCGCGACGGCAAAGTGAATCACGACTCTCGGCAATGCGATCGCGTCCGGGCGGCGCAGATCGGGACGAACAAACAACTGGCGGGCTTGGTCCATCGTCATCTCCATCCGTTGAGCCGGGCGGATGACGTGCACCAGAACAAAAAGGCCTCATCCGTTTCCGGCGAGGCCTTGTGTGACATGCGGTACTGCTGTCGATGCTAACGCACAAGCGCCTCCGGTGACTCGCCCCAATGGGCGTTCACTCGGTGATTAATCGCGATGGCGACGAGCTTGAACGTAGGCATGCGAACGAGTGTGTCGTGCAGGCGCTGCGTTGTCAACGGAAATTTCGAGATACGCGCGGCTTACGCGTCGCGCTGCGCGAGCGCGTTCACGAGCAGTTCGGACAGCAGGCCCGTCATCCCGTTCGGGTGCTCGGCCGCGCGCACCTTCAGCTGCTCGACCAGCTCGGCATTGAGCTTGCACGCGAACGGCACGAGCCCTTGCTCCTGGTCGAGCTTGCGCTGCGCGCGGCGGTCGAGCGGGGTGGCCGCTTCGGAACCCTTGCCGAAGCGCGCGGAGCCCGACTGCTTCATCGCGTGCGTCAGCTTGAGCGCCTTGTTCTTTTCGAGATCGGTTTTCTTCATGGCCATCGCGGCACCTCCGGGAAAATGAAGCCGCGATTGTACGCATTTCGCCGGGCGGTGCGTGCGCTTTGGCTTTTGTTACGCTCCCTTCGTCGCGCCCCAGTTGCCGCCGTGCGCGGCCGCCTGCGCGGCGGGCGACCGTGCGAGGTACTCGAGCGCCTGCTCGGTCGAGCCTTCGTGGTGCGGGGTGTAGCCCGGCTTGAAGTAGCGCAGCGCCGCGCCGATCACCTTCCAGAACGACGGCAGGTGTCCGCGCCGCGAGCCCTGCCACCACGCCAGCGCGAACCCCGGATAGCGGCCCGCGGCCGGATCGCGCCGGTACATGAATTTCGCGCCCTTCGTGATGTAGTAGAGCAGCAGCACGATCACGAACGCCATGTGCAGGCAGCGCTCGGGATACGTGCCGCCCAGGTGCCGGTAGATGTCGAACGCGACGGTGCGGTGCTCGACTTCCTCGGCGCCGTGCCAGCGCAGCAGGTCGACCATCGTCGGATCGGCGTGGCCTTCGTCGAGCCCGTGCGCGTTCAGCACCCAGTTGCCGAGGTAGCCGAAGAAGTGCTCGAGCGACGCGATCACCGCGAGCTGCTGGCGCAGCCAGAAGCGCGTATGGCCGATCTTCAGGCCGAACGGCGCTTCGCCGAGCACGCGCGTAAACAGCCAGTTGAGCTTCTGCGTGAACGGCTTCGTGTCGATGCCGTGGCGGTCGTAGTAGTGCTTGAGCACGCCGCCATGCGAGCGCGAATGCACGGCCTCCTGCCGCAGGAAGCCTTCGGCCTCGTCGCGCAGGCGTGCGTCGGTGATCTGCGGCAGCGCCTTGTTGTACACGCGGCAGAACCACAGCTCGCCTTCCGGAAACAGCAGGTTCAGCGTGTTGATGATGTGCGTGCTGCCCGGATCGTTCGGCACCCACGTGATCGGCGTGTCGCTGAAGTCGAACTTCACGTGGCGGGCCTTGATCGGGTGGTAGTCGGCGGTAGCGGTCATGTGTGTCTCCCTGTGCGGCGGTGTTGCAGCGTTGTTGCGCCGTTGTTGTGCCGTCAATGCGATGCCATGCTGACGCGGGCGATCATCCGGCCGAGCCACGGCATGAAGCGGCCGACGAAGCGCAGCGCGTGCGCTTCGGTGCCGACCGCGACGACCGGCCGGTTGCGCAGCACGCCGTCGACCATCGCCTGTGCAACGGTTTCCGGTTTCAGGCCGCGCATCTGGTAGAGCTTCGTCGCGCGCTTGCGCAGGCGCGCTTCGTCCTGCGCATTGGCGCCCGCGTATTGCGTCGACGCCATGATTCCGGTTTCAGCGAAGCCGGGGCAGACGGCCGTCACGCCGATGCCTTTGCCGGCCAGTTCCGCACGCATGCATTCGCTGAGCATCAGCACGGCGGCCTTGGTCGTCGCGTACGCGGGCAGGTCGCGCGACGGCCCGAACGCGGCCGCGGACGCGGTGTTGACGATGTGGCCGCCGCTGCCGCGCGCGGCCATCTGCTGCGCGAACAGCCGCGAGCCGTGGATCACGCCCCACAGGTTCACGTGCAGGATCCGCTCCCAGTGCGCGGCGCTCGTGTCGAGAATGCCGCCCGCCATGCCGATGCCCGCGTTGTTGATCACGACGTCCGCACCGCCGAGCGCGCTGCCGACCCAGTCGGCCAGCGCTTCCATCTCGTCGGCCGAGCCGACGTCGACGCGCCGAGCATGCGCGTGCGCGCCGATCAGCCGGACCAGCAGCGCGGTGCGCTCGGCGGCCGCTTGGTCGATGTCGACCGCGACGATCTCCGCGCCTTCGCGCGCGAACGCGAGCGCCGCGCAGCGGCCGATCCCGCTGCCCGCGCCGGTGACGACCGCGACCTTGCCGCTGA
>NZ_JAAGPL010000019.1:0-77270 GCF_017104785.1 Burkholderia sp. Ac-20353
CGCCAAGCGCCAAGCGCCAAGCGCCAAGCGCCAAGCGCCAAGCGCCAAGCGCCAAGCGCCAAGCGCCAAGCGCCAAGCGCCAAGCGCCAAGCGCCAAGCGCCAAGCGCCAAGCGCCAAGCGCCAAGCGCCAAGCCACGCGCCCGGAGCCCGGTTCCGCCGTCAGTTCGCGAGCAGCAGGAAGATCGCAGGGCGCTTGTGCAGATCCGGCACCGGCGCCTTTTTCCAATCCGCCACGGTGCGGCTCGCGATCGTCTCGGTCGCGAGCGTCAGGTCGGCCGCGACGCAGATCAGCGTCGACGGCGCGCAGGTCGCGACGAGCGTGTCGAGCATCGCGTGATTGCGGTATGGCGTCTCGATGAAGATCTGCGTCTGGCGCGCCTTGCGCGACAGCTGCTCGAGCTCGCGCAGCCGTTTCGCGCGCGCGGCCGCGTCGACCGGCAGGTAGCCGTTGAACGCGAAGCTCTGGCCGTTCAGCCCGGACGCCATCAGCGCGAGCAGGATCGAACTCGGTCCGACGAGCGGCACGACCTTCACGCCGCGCTCGTGCGCGCGGCGCACCAGTAGCGCGCCGGGATCGGCGACGGCCGGGCAGCCGGCCTCGGACACGAGCCCGGCGTCCGCGCCGGCCAGGATCGGCGCGAGCAGCCGGTCGATCTCGCCGGCCGGCGTGTTCACGTTCAGCTCGCGGATCTCGATCTCCTGGATCGGTCGTGTCGTGCCGATCTTCTTCAGGAACACGCGCGTGGTCTTCGCGTTCTCGCCGATGTAGTAGCCGAGCGTGCCGGCGCGTGCCTGCACGGCGGCGGGCAGGACCGCGGCCAGCATCGACGCGTCGCCGTCGCCGAGCGTATTCGGTACCAGATAGAGCGTGCCGGCCGTCATGCGCGACCTCCGCGGGCGCCACTGACGGTAAGGAGCGGGTAGCCGGCGGTGCGCAGCATCCGCGTCAGTGCGATCAGCGGCAGGCCGACGAGCGCGGTCGGGTCGTCCGAGTCGATCGCGTCGAGCAGCGCGATGCCGAGCCCCTCGGATTTCGCACTGCCCGCGACGTCGTAAGGCGTTTCCGCGTGCAGGTACGCGTCGAGTTCGGCCTCCGGCAGCGTGCGGAAGCGCACGCGCGTCACGATGTCCTCGGTCTGCGTTTCGTCGGTCCGGCTGTCGTACAGGCAGAGCGCGCTGTGGAATTCGACGTCGCGCCCCTGCATCGCGACGAGCTGCGCGAGCGCGCGCTCGTGGGTGCCGGGCTTGCCGATCTGCAGGCCGTCGAAGGTCGCGACCTGGTCGGAGCCGATCACGAGCACACCGTCAGGCGCATCGATCGTCGCGGCGACGGCGCGCGCCTTCGCGCCGGCGAGGCGCAACGCAGTCGCGGCAGGCGTTTCGCCGGGCAGCGGCGTTTCGTCGACGTCGGGCGACACGACGTCGAACGGCACGCCGAGGCGCTCGAGCAGCGTGCGGCGGTAACGGGAACTGGAGGCGAGAATGAGCCGCGGCGGGCGGCAAAGGGTGTCCGGCATGGTCGGTTGGATCGGTGGTTGCGAGGCGCCGCGCGGGCGCCAGCTTAAGTGATTGACTGTAAAAGATAAAACGGTTATGCTTTTGCGCTTTTCATCGGTGGGTTCCTGTGAGGCACCCGCCGAGTCTTCGGAAGTTCACGGCGTCGGGCCGGATCGACTAGCAGGAGCGCACATGAATCCCTCTTCTGGCAAACCTGCGGTTTCGCTCGATCCGCACGCGATCGACCTGTTCGAATTCGCTCGCAGCGGCCGGCAGGCATCGGGTGCGGTGCACCTTTCGCAGTTGCCGCGCATGTTAAACGAAGTGCCGGCAGACGCGCCAGATCGCGACACGGTGTTTACGTGGCAGGCGGAAGGGTTCACCCAGAAGGAGCTGCAGGACGATGGCTCCGACGGGCAGCAGCCGTATCTGCGCGTCGCGGTGCACGGCCATGCGTGGCTCACGTGTCAGCGCTGCATGACCCCGTGCGATCAGGCGTTCGACATCGACATGACGTACCGGGTCGTTGCGACCGAAGAAGAAGCTGAAGAATTTCCGCTCGACGACGATGAAGCCGATGTGATCGTGGGCTCGCGCCAGTTCGATCTCGTCGACTTGATCGAGGAGGAGTTGCTGCTTTCGCTGCCGCTCGTGCCCAAGCACGAGGTTTGCCCGGCGGTTCACGAAAGCCTCGTGTCGGGTGCGAGCGGTCCCTCGGAAGAATCGGACGAAGCGTCCGAAGAAGGCGGGGACGAAGGCAAACAGCCGAATCCGTTCGCAGCGCTCGAAGCGCTGAAGAAGGGCGGGGACGGCAACAAGAATCACTGAGCAGTGTGGCGCGGGAAGGCGTAAGGGCCGTGGGCCAGGGTAGTTAAGCGCCGGATCGGGCTGTGTTAGAATCCGGAAAATTATTTAGGAGTTAGTCATGGCAGTCCAGCAAAACAAGAAGTCGCCGTCGAAGCGCGGCATGCATCGTTCGCACGATTTCCTGACGGCAGCGCCGCTGGCAGTCGAGCCGAGCACGGGTGAAGTGCACCTGCGTCACCACGTCAGCCCGAACGGCTACTACCGCGGCAAGAAAGTCGTCAAGACGAAGAACGACTAAGCGTCAAGTCACGCGTTGCGCGCTACGCTCGCCGTGCGCGTGACAACTGGTTCGCTTGACACTTTCCTGGCTCGACAAAAAGGCGGCATTCAACTGCCGCTTTTTTGTGCCTGAAATTCGTCGCATTCCATGACAGTAAAGCTCACAATCGATTGCATGGGAGGCGACCACGGCCCGTCCGTGACCGTTCCCGCGGCAGTCAAGTTCGTTCGCGCACATCCCGATGCGCACCTGATGCTCGTGGGCATCGAGAGTGCGATCCGTGCGCAGCTCAAGAAGTGCAAGGCGCTCGACGACCCTGCGCTGACCATCGTGCCCGCCACCGAAGTCGTGGCGATGGACGATCCCGTCGAAGTGGCGTTGCGCAAGAAGAAGGATTCTTCGATGCGCGTCGCCCTCAATCACGTGAAGGAAGGCGAGGCCCAGGCCTGCATCTCCGCCGGCAACACCGGCGCGCTGATGGCCGTTTCCCGTTACGTGCTGAAGACGCTGCCCGGCATCGAGCGGCCCGCGATCGCGTTCGCGCTGCCGAATCCGACCGGCTACACGATGATGCTGGACCTCGGCGCGAACGTCGACTGCGAGCCGCAGCACCTGCTGCAGTTCGCCGAGATGGGGCACGCGCTCGTGGCCGCGCTCGAAGGCAAGGAACGGCCGACGATCGGCCTCCTGAACATCGGCGAGGAAGTCATCAAGGGCAACGACACGATCAAGCGCGCGGGTGAACTGCTGCGTGCCAGCACGCTCAATTTCCGCGGCAACGTCGAGGGCAACGACATCTACAAGGGCACCGTCGACGTGATCGTCTGCGACGGCTTCGTCGGCAACGTCGCGCTGAAGACGTCCGAAGGGCTCGCGCAGATGCTGTCCGACATCATCCGTGAAGAGTTCGGCCGCTCGCTGCTGTCGAAGCTGATGGCCTTCCTCGCGCTGCCGGTTCTGCTGCGCTTCAAGAGGCGCGTCGACCACCGCCAGTACAACGGCGCGGCGTTGCTGGGTCTGAAGAGCCTCGTGATCAAGAGCCACGGTTCGGCGGACGCCTACGCGTTTGAGTGGGCGATCAAACGCGGGTATGATGCCGTCAAAAATGGCGTCCTGGAGCGCCTCGCGCGCGCGATGGCGGATAATTCCGGATCGCTCGGCGACGCCGGGCACGATGCGACCGGCGCAGGCCAGGCGAGTCCCGCCGCTGGCCAGCACGCCGAGCCTTCCGCTGCGCTATCCTCTAAGGCATAAATGGCCCAATCGACTCTCTATTCCCGCGTGCTCGGCACGGGCAGCTTCCTGCCGCCCGACCGCGTCACGAACCAGCAGCTGGCCGATCGTCTCGCGAAGGACGGCATCGAGACGAGCGACGAGTGGATCGTTGCGCGCACGGGTATCCATGCGCGTCACTTCGCCGCACCGGACGTCACGACGAGCGACCTCGCGCTCGAAGCGTCGCGCCGCGCGATCGAGGCGGCCGACATCGATCCGCAGTCGATCGACCTGATCATCGTCGCGACTTCGACCCCCGATTTCGTGTTCCCGAGCACCGCGTGCCTGCTGCAGAACAAGCTCGGCATCAAGAACGGCGGCGCCGCGTTCGACGTGCAGGCCGTGTGCTCCGGGTTCGCCTATGCGGTGGCGACGGCCGACAGCTTCATCCGCAGCGGCCAGCACCGCACGGCGCTCGTCGTCGGCGCGGAGACGTTCTCGCGCATCCTCGACTTCACCGACCGCACGACCTGCGTGCTGTTCGGCGACGGCGCGGGCGCGGTGATCCTGTCCGCATCCGAAGAGCCGGGCGTGCTCGGCAGCGCGCTGCATGCGGACGGCAGCTACTCGAACATCCTGTGCACGCCGGGCAACGTCAATCGCGGCGTGATCGAAGGCAGCGCATTCCTTCAGATGGATGGCCAGGCCGTGTTCAAGCTCGCGGTCAACGTGCTCGAGAAGGTCGCGGTCGAGGCGCTCGCGAAGGCGAACCTCGCACCCGAGCAGATCGACTGGCTGATCCCGCACCAGGCCAACATCCGCATCATGACGAGCACCTGCCGCAAGCTCGGCCTGCCGCAGGAGCGCATGGTCGTGACGGTTGCCGAGCACGGCAACACGTCGGCCGCGTCGATCCCGCTCGCGCTCGACGTCGCGGTGCGCGACGGCCGCATCAAGCGCGGCCAGCATGTGCTGATCGAGGGTGTGGGCGGCGGCTTCACGTGGGGCGCGTCGGTCTTCCGCTTCTGATCCCTGCGCGCGACTACTGCTGCGCGCGCTCCCAACCGGCGCGCCGTTCGTGCGCGCCGTCCGAATCGATTCAATTGGGGACGATATGAAATTTGCGTTCGTTTTTCCGGGGCAGGGCTCGCAGTCGGTCGGCATGCTCAACGCATTCGCCGATCTGGCTGTCGTGCGCGAAACGCTCCAGGAAGCGTCCGATGCGCTCAACCAGGATCTCGGCAAGCTGATCGCCGAAGGTCCGGCTGAAGAACTGAATCTCACCACCAACACCCAGCCCGTGATGCTGACGGCCGCGTACGCGTGCTATCGCGCATGGCAGCAGGCGGGCGGCCCGGTGCCGTCGATCGTCGCCGGCCACAGCCTCGGCGAATACACGGCGCTCGTCGCCGCTGGCGCGATCGCGTTCAAGGACGCGGTGCCGCTCGTGCGCTTCCGCGCGCAGGCGATGCAGACCGCGGTACCGGTCGGCCAGGGCGGCATGGCCGCGATCCTCGGCCTCGACGACGACACGGTGCGCGCAGTGTGCGCGGAAGCATCGGCCGAAGGCGTCGTGGAAGCGGTGAACTTCAACGCGCCTGCGCAGGTCGTGATCGCAGGCGCGAAGGCGGCCGTCGAGAAGGCCTGTGAAATCGCAAAGGCGAAGGGCGCGAAGCGCGCGCTGCCGCTGCCGGTGTCGGCGCCATTCCACTCGTCGCTGCTGAAGCCGGCGTCGGACCAGCTGCGCGACTACCTCGCGAACGTCGACGTGAAAGCGCCGCAGATTCCGGTCGTCAACAACATCGACGTCGCGGTGGTCAGCGATCCGGCCGCGATCAAGGATGCGCTGGTGCGCCAGGCGGCAGGCCCCGTGCGCTGGGTCGAATGCGTGCAGCACATTGCCGGCACGGGCGTCACGCACGTGATCGAATGCGGCCCCGGCAAGGTGCTCGCAGGCCTCACGAAGCGCATCGACGGCAACCTGACGGGTGCGTCGGTGTTCGATCCGGCGTCGCTCGACGAAGCGCTCAAGCTGGCGACCGCCTGACGCGGCGCCTTTCCCGAAGAAACGGACTTTCGATTCATGGAAAAGACTCTCGATAAACAGGTTGCGATCGTAACCGGCGCGTCGCGCGGCATCGGCCGGGCGATTGCGCTCGAGCTGGCGCGCCAGGGCGCGACGGTGATCGGTACGGCGACGAGCGAATCGGGCGCGGCCGCGATCTCGGCAGCGTTCGCGGAAGCGGGCGTTGCGGGCCGCGGCGCGGTGCTGAACGTGAACGACGCGGCGGCTGCCGAGGCGCTGATCGACGCGACGGTCAAGGAATTCGGCGCGCTCAACGTGCTCGTCAACAACGCGGGCATCACGCAGGACCAGCTCGCGATGCGGATGAAGGACGAGGACTGGGACGCGGTGATCGACACCAACCTGAAGTCGGTGTTCCGCCTGTCGCGCGCAGTGCTGCGCCCGATGATGAAGGCGCGCGGCGGCCGCATCATCAACATCACGTCGGTGGTCGGCTCGGCCGGCAACCCGGGCCAGGTGAACTACGCGGCCGCGAAGGCCGGCGTCGCCGGCATGACCCGCGCGCTCGCGCGCGAGATCGGCAGCCGCGGCATCACGGTCAACTGCGTCGCGCCGGGCTTCATCGACACCGACATGACGAAGACGCTGCCGGAAGAGCAGCAGACCGCGCTCAAGACCCAGATTCCGCTCGGCCGCCTCGGCAGCCCGGAAGACATCGCCCATGCCGTCGCGTTCCTCGCATCGCCGCAGGCCGGTTATATCACCGGCACGACGCTGCACGTGAACGGCGGCATGTACATGTCGTAAGCATTTTCGTTTACCATCCGCGCCGTATCCGGTTTCTGGCGGATTCGGCGCTTGATCGACCATCAAGCCAACGCGCGTTTTTGGCGGCAGCAAACCTGATAAAATGCGCGCACTTGTAATTTTGAACTTTCCCTCGGAGGGGCAATGGACAATATCGAACAACGTGTCAAGAAGATCGTCGCTGAACAACTGGGCGTCGCGGAAGCCGAGATCAAGAACGAAGCTTCGTTCGTGAACGACCTGGGCGCCGACTCGCTCGACACGGTTGAACTGGTGATGGCACTGGAAGACGAGTTCGGCATGGAAATCCCGGACGAAGAAGCAGAGAAGATCACGACGGTTCAGCAAGCGATCGATTACGCTCGCGCAAACGTCAAGGCGTAAGCGCCGTCCGCGCTTTTCGCCTGGCCGCATTTGACGCGCCATCCTGCCGGCATCCTCGCCGGACGGGCTAACAGCCACAGGGCTCGCAGGGCTGAATCCTGTGGCCACTGTGGCTTTTGTTTTTGTCATCCAATGGAAAAGAGGTTACCGTGAGCCGCCGTCGTGTTGTCGTTACAGGCCTGGGGCTGATTTCGCCTGTTGGCAATAATGTTGCCGACGGCTGGGCCAATCTCGTCGCCGGCAAGTCCGGCATCGCCACCGTCACCAAATTCGATGCGTCGAACCTGGCCGTGCATTTCGCAGGCGAGGTGAAGGGCTTCAGCGCCGAGGAGTACATCCCGGCGAAGGAAGCGCGCAACATGGATACCTTCATCCATTACGGCATCGCCGCCGGCATCCAGGCGTTCAAGGACAGCGGGCTGGAAGTGACCGAAGCCAATGCGGAACGCATCGGCGTGATGGTCGGTTCCGGCATCGGCGGCCTGCCGATGATCGAAGACACGCACGCGACGTATACGGAGCGCGGCGCGCGCCGGATTTCGCCGTTCTTCGTGCCGGGTTCGATCATCAACATGATCTCGGGCCACCTGAGCATCATGTTCGGCCTGAAGGGCCCGAACCTCGCGGCCGTCACGGCCTGCACGACCGGCCTGCACAGCATCGGCCTCGCCGCGCGCCTGATCCAGGCCGGCGATGCCGACGTGATGGTGGCGGGCGGCGCGGAATCGACGGTGTCGCCGCTCGGCATCGGCGGCTTCGCGGCGGCGCGTGCGCTGTCGACCCGCAACGACGATCCGGCCACGGCGTCGCGTCCGTGGGACAAGGACCGCGACGGCTTCGTGCTGGGCGAGGGCGCGGGCGTGATGGTGCTCGAAGAGTACGAAGCGGCGAAGGCGCGCGGCGCGAAGATCTATGCGGAAGTCTCGGGCTTCGGCATGACGGGCGACGCGTACCACATGACCGCGCCGAACATGGACGGCCCGCGCCGTTGCATGGTCGCGGCGCTGCGCGACGCCGGCGTGAACCCGGACGAAGTGCAGTACCTGAACGCGCATGGCACGTCGACGCCGCTGGGCGACAAGAACGAGTCCGACGCGGTGAAGGCGGCCTTCGGCGAGCACGCGTACAAGCTCGTCGTGAACTCGACGAAGTCGATGACGGGCCACCTGCTGGGCGGCGCGGGCGGCCTCGAATCGGTGTTCACGGTGCTGGCGCTGCACAACAGCGTGTCGCCGCCGACCATCAACATCTTCAACCAGGACCCCGAGTGCGATCTCGATTACTGCGCGAACACCGCGCGTGACATGAAGATCGACGTGGCCGTGAAGAACAACTTCGGCTTCGGCGGTACCAACGGCACGCTGGTGTTCAAGCGCGTCTGACGCGGGATCGCTTGACGAGTCCGTTCGTTAATCCGGCCGGGTGCCCGCAGCGGATCATGCTGCGGGCCTCGGCCGTGTCGTATCTGGTGCTCGCCGTTTTCGTCGCGTCGGCTGCGTGCGCGGTGCATCTGTTTCTCGCGCCGCGGGCCGGCGTGGCGGCCGGTGTTGCCGGTGCGATCGCGGTGGCGGTGCTGCTGGCCTGTGGCGCTGCGCGCGCCTGTGCGCGGCGGCTGCCGGCCGAGTTGCAGATCGACGCGTTCGGGGAGGTTGCGGCGTTTGGCCGCACCGGGCGGTTGCTCGCGCGCGGCCGCGTGACGGGCCATGCACACTGGAGCAGCCTGCTGCTCGTGCTGTCGGTCGGGCCGGACGGGTCGAAGGGGCCGAAGGGGCGCGGGGCGCGCCCGCTGCTGATTCCGGCCGACGCGCTCGATGCGGCGTCGTTCAGCGGGCTGTCCGTGCTCGCGCGGACCGCGGGCGCGGCCGGTCGTGCATGATGGCGGCGTATGGCGCGCATGGCGGCGGTGTGGTTACGGACCGTAACCAGCGCCCGGCGCGGGGACGCTACAATATTGCTCCGCGTTGCATCCCTAGTTAACGGATTTGTCAGGTGAGTGAAAAAGAAATCGATCAGGTTCTGGTCGAGCGCGTACAGAAAGGCGACAAGGCGGCGTTCGAACTCCTGGTCTCCAAATACCACCGCAAGATCATTCGGCTGATCTCGCGCCTCGTGCGGGATCCCGCCGAGGTCGAGGATGTGGCCCAGGACGCGTTCATCAAGGCCTACCGCGCGCTGCCGCAGTTCCGCGGCGAGTCCGCGTTCTACACGTGGTTGTACCGGATTGCCGTGAATACGGCGAAGAACTACCTTGCGACGCAAGGCCGCCGGGCGCCGACCTCGACCGAGGCGGATGCCGAGGAAGCGGAAACTTTCTCCGACGCAGACCAACTAAGGGATATCAACACGCCTGAGTCGATGTTGATGAGCAAGCAGATTGCGGAGACGGTCAACGCTGCAATGGCCGTCTTGCCCGAAGAGCTGCGCCAGGCCATCACGCTGCGCGAGATCGAAGGGCTGAGCTACGAGGAAATCGCGGAAATGATGGGCTGCCCGATCGGGACGGTCCGCTCGCGGATTTTCCGGGCTCGCGAGGCAATCGCTGCAAAATTGCGTCCGCTACTCGATACCCCGGAAGGCAAGCGCTGGTAAGCGCTTCGGGGAACGGAGCGGGTCGGGGTCTAGTTACGGATAGAGTCGTGCATTCACGACGGGGTGTGCAAGATGGGGAGCATCATGGGGTCGGTCAATACGCAGTCGCAGGCGTGCTCGCGCAGCGAACGCCTTTCCGCTCTGGTCGACGGCGAAACGTTCGACGGCTCGGATCACGGGCAGTTTCTGGCTGGGTTCGAACGCGCGGATCGCGCTGCGTGGGCTCATTACCACCTGATCGGCGATGCGTTGCGCTCGGACGAACTCGCGCTGTCGCCGGTGCTGAGCGCGTCGTTCACCGCACGCATGTCGGCCTGCCTCGAGGCCGAGCCGCATCTGCTCGCGCCGGCCGCCGCGCCGGTCACCCGCAAGCTGCTGTCGCTGCGCCGGCGTGTCGTGCCGGCGTTCGCCGTGGCAGCCGCGGCCGCGACGCTGACGTGGATCGTCGTCCCGCAGATGCAGACGGCCAGCGCGCCGGGCGTCCAGGTCGCATCGGTATCGGCGCAGCAGCAGGGCAACCTGCAGCGCGTGACGGTCGCGCAGGCGCCGTCGCAGCCGGGGCTGGCCGACGCCAACATCATTCGCGACGCGAGTCTCGATCAATACCTTGAAGCGCACCAGCAATTCGCGCAGCAGCCCGTCGTCACGGGCTCGATGCCGCTGATCCGCGCTGCCGTGACCACGACGCCAGGCCAATAAACCCGATGCGGACTTTGCGGTTGAATCACGCCATCTACGGATGGATGCGGCTGCCGGCCCTCCTGCTTTGCGCAGCCGCTCTGTTGTCCGTTCAATCCCTTCAAGCCAACGCCCAGCAGCCGGACGATCCCGTCGCGACCCGCAAGGGTGCCGCGGAGTGGCTCGACCGCATCCAGCAGGCGGCGCAGCAACAGAGCTACGACGGCACGTTCGTCTACCAGCGCGGCGGGTTCGTGCAATCGTCGCGGATCGTGCATTACGCGTCCCGCGACGGCGAATTCGAGCGGATCGAGAGCCTCGACGGCAAGCCGCGCAAGCTGCTGCGACACAACGACGAGCTGTACACGTTCGTGCCCGAGCGCAAGCTGTGCGTCGTCGAGCGCCGCCAGGCCCGCGATTCGTTCCCTGCGTTGCTCGGCGCGAGCGGCGAGCACGTAATGTCGGTCTACGACGCGAAGCTGCTCGGCAAGGACCGCGTGGCGGGGCTTGACGCGCAAGTCGTCGAACTGGTGCCGAAGGATGCGTACCGTTTCACGTACAAGCTGTGGGCCGACGCCCGCACGGGCCTGCTGCTGCGCTCGCAGACGCTCGACGCGAGCGACCACGTGCTCGAGCAGATCGCGTTCTCGCAACTGCAGGTGGGTGGCGCAGGCGCGGGCGACAAGAGCGCGATCGCGGCGGGCATGAAGAACCTGAACGGCTGGACGGTCGTGCGACCGCCCGTGTCGCCGGTCGACATGGAGGCGCAGGGCTGGCAGCTCGCGCCGAGCGTTGCCGGCTTCCAGAAGATCCGCGAAGTGCGGCGCCCGATGGCCGCGCGCGACGCAGGCGACCCGCCGATTCCGGTCGACCAGGCCGTTTTCACCGACGGGCTTGCGACGATCTCCGTTTTCATCGAACCTGCCGAGAAGAACACGCGCAAGGAAGGCGCGGGCAGCACGGGTGCGACGCACGTGCTCGTCAAGCGCCGCGGCGACTACTGGATCACCGTGCTCGGCGAAGTGCCGCCGGCCACGTTGCAGCAGTTCGCGTCTGCCATAGAATACAAGGCTTCGTGCGACGCGAGTCGCATCGACTGTCGGCGATGAGCCGACCTATTGGTGACCTATGGTCACCCCTGTGAAAGTGGGAACTGGCAGCAGTACGCTGGAACTCACTATTGGCGAAAAGCGGTTGTAGTTGACCGCCTATCGCATTGCATTAGCCTGATTACCGTCAGGTTCCGCCCAGTTAGCGGCTTCAACTCCGCTAACAAGGCGGATTGGTGTTTGCAATTTCCCCGTAGCTTCCGGATGCGGGGAACTCATCTGGTCGAGCGAAAGCTCGGTGTGTCATTGTTCGGCCTCACCAGTTAATGGGTGAGTGCAGTGAACCTGCTGTGCGACCAGCAGTAACCTAGGAGGACATGCGCCACTGGTAACGGTGGGGTGTGAAGCTTCTCTGACAACGTAGCCCCCGGAAGTCTCGGGCAGGTAGTGATCGTGAGATCACTACTTGGAGATCCCTAGCAGCAAGGGGTCAAGGAGCTAGGTTGACTGATATGGCCAATGTAAGTGAACTGCTGATAAACCTCGTCAGTATTACGATGCCAAAGCTGATGACAGGCATCAACCAAAAGGTGTGCGGCTGGATAACTCGCTGGAGTCTCGGGTTACGTCGTCGTCAAGCCGCCGGGGGAGAGGCAGGGCCTAAGTCAGTCGTGTGACATGCCGGGAACGCGGTAAGCCCGTATAGCCGCCAAGAGAAGTTGGCTTGGCAGGTGGACCGTGAGGAACACTGTTGGCTGTGCGGGTATGGGAGGACGGAAAAAGCGAATGGCGGGCTGTAATGGCCCGCATAGAGGTTGAAACATTACCTCACGCGAAAGCGGGCAGACTTCCGTCTGGTCTACCGTCGCAAGACGGCTGACAGACCTTTTTGACTTGGTGCAACGCGGGCACTTGTGCCCGTTTGCAAGTACCGGTTCAAAGTATGGACGCACGTGCCCATACCTAGAACGAGAGTGGTTCCCCAGCGGGGCATATCTGCCCCGCTGGGGCAGCTGTGTCTACTGCTGGAGGGCTGATCACCCCAAGGTAGGAGAGCAGCATGAAAGTATCCGTCCGAAAGGATGGATCTGCGCTTTCCCACGCGCCGGACAACTGGTACGCCGTAGATTGGCGTCGAGTGGAACGGAACGTGAGAGGGATGCAGATTCGAATTGCGAAGGCGACGCGGGAAGGTGACTGGCGCAGGGTGAAAGCCCTGCAAAGGATGCTGACCCGCACGTTGTCCGCGAAGCTGTATGCGGTACGACGTGTTACGCAGAACCAGGGTGCGCGAACGGCTGGAGTCGATCGCGAACTATGGGACTCGCCTGAGAGCCGATGGGAAGCTGTCGGCAGGTTGAAGCGGCGCGGATACAAGCCTCTGCCATTACGGAGAGTCTTTATCCCCAAGGCCAATGGGAAGTTACGCCCTCTGGGTATACCGACCATGCGGGACAGAGCGATGCAGGCTTTGTATCTGCTGGCCTTGGAGCCGGTGTCGGAATCGAAGAGCGACCCGAACTCGTATGGGTTCAGGCTAAATCGTTCAACGGCTGACGCCATGTCTCAACTGTTTGTTTCTCTGTCCAAGAAGGCCTCGGCCCAATGGGTATTTGAAGCAGACATCAAGGGGTGCTTTGACCACATCAACCACGACTGGCTGGCGAACCATGTCCCAATGGACAAGGAGATCCTCCGGAAATGGTTGAAGGCTGGCCTGATTTACAAAGGCCAGCTACAGGTGACGGAGGCCGGTACGCCGCAGGGAGGCATTATTTCCCCGACGTTGGCCAATGTGACGCTGAACGGGCTGGAACGAGAACTGATGGAGCACCTTCGTGCGACATTAGGAGTAAGGACGGCCCAGAAACAGAAAGTGAATGTGGTGCGGTACGCGGACGACTTCGTGATCACCGGCGTCTCGCAAGAGGTGTTGGAAAACGAAGTTCGACCTTGGGTGGAAGCATTCCTTGCACAACGAGGCTTGCAGCTCTCCGAGGAAAAGACACGGATCGCTCATATTGACGACGGTTTCGATTTCCTTGGGTGGAATTTCCGGAAGTACTCGGGGAAACTGCTCATCAAACCGAGCAAGAAGAACGCTAAAGCGTTCTATCGCAAGGTGGCGGAAACAATCAGCGGCAACAAGACGGTGAAGCAGAAGGATTTGATCCAAAAGCTGAACCCGATGCTACGGGGATGGGCGCAGTATCACAGCCCCGTGGTGGCCAAACAGGCGTACAGCCGCATGGAGTATCTGGTGTTCCGGAGGCTCTGGCGGTGGTCAAAGAGGCGACATCCGCAGAAAAGCGCCGATTGGGTGAGAAGGAAGTACTTCCATCCCGTCGATGACAGGAAGTGGGTATTTGCCGTCCACACTGTTCGAGATGACGGCAGTGAGGGGCTGCTTGCTCTGTACCCAATTAGTGGTACGGTGATCAAGCGGCATAAGAAGGTGAAGGGGGACTTCAATCCCTTTGATCCGGAATGGGAGCAGTACAGCGAGTCACTACGGCAGGAACGCATGGCGGATTCGATGCGTTATCGGCGGCAGTGGGTCTCGTTGTACATGACGCAGGGCGGGATGTGCGCGCACTGCGGATGCGCTCTGACGGAGGAGACGGGTTGGCACGACCATCATCTGGAGTACCGGATGCATGGCGGTTCTGACGCGTTATCCAACAGAGTGCTGCTTCACCAACACTGCCACCAGCAGGTGCACATTGGTAGAATCGCGGTAACTAAGCCGGTCCAGCAATAGCTAGGACTTTGTTCGTAGGCTCGAGCCGTATGCGGGGAAACTCGCACGTACGGTTCCAAGGGGGGTCCCTCTCCGCAAGGAGGGTGGGCCTACCCTACCAAGTAACGCTTCCGTTTCCGACATGATGAAACTCACGCTGCGCAAATGGCTGGCCGTTGCGGCGGTGGCGGCTTGTCTGCCACTCGTGCCGCATACCGCGGTCGCGGCTCCCGGGGCGAACCTGCCCGATTTCGCGGATCTCGTCGAAAAGGTGGGGCCGGCCGTCGTGAACATCAGGACGACCGCCAACGTGCCGTCGGGGCCGCGCGGCGTGTTCCCGCCGGGCTTCGACAACGGCGACATGTCGGAATTCTTCCGGCGCTTCTTCGGCATTCCGCTGCCGCAGGCGCCCGGCAACCCGAAGAACGCGCCGGCGCCTGACAATCCGCCCGACACCGAGCAGAACCGCGGCGTCGGCTCGGGCTTCATCCTGTCGGCAGACGGCTACGTGATGACCAATGCGCACGTCGTCGACGATGCGGACACGATCTACGTGACGCTGACCGACAAGCGCGAGTTCAAGGCGAAGCTGATCGGCGTCGACGATCGCACCGACGTCGCGGTCGTCAAGATCCAGGCGTCGAGCCTGCCGGTCGTCGCGATCGGCGATTCGAACAAGGTGCGCGTGGGCGAGTGGGTCGTCGCGATCGGCTCGCCGTTCGGCCTCGACAACACGGTCACGGCCGGCATCGTCAGCGCGAAGGGGCGCAACACGGGCGACTACCTGCCGTTCATCCAGACCGACGTGGCCGTGAACCCCGGCAACTCGGGCGGGCCGCTGATCAACATGCAGGGCGAGGTGATCGGCATCAACTCGCAGATCTACAGCCGCACCGGCGGTTTCATGGGCATTTCGTTCGCGATCCCGATCGACGAGGCGATGCGCGTGGCCGAGCAGCTGAAGGCATCGGGCAAGGTGACGCGCGGCCGGATCGCGGTCGCGATCGGCGAGGTGACGAAGGACGTGGCCGACTCGATCGGGCTGCCGAAGGCGGAGGGCGCGCTGGTCAGCAGCGTCGAGCCGGGCGGGCCGGCCGACAAGGCGGGCGTGCAGCCGGGCGACATCATCCTAAAGTTCAACGGCAAGCCGGTCGAAACGGCGTCGGACCTGCCGCGCATGGTCGGCGACACGAAACCGGGCGCGAAGGCGACGATCAGCGTATGGCGCAAGGGTCAGTCGCGCGATCTCCCGATCATGATCGCCGAAACGCCGACCGATACGACCGCGAAGGCCGACACGGCCAAAAAGGCGCCGCAGAAACCGCGCCAGAGCAATGCGCTCGGCCTCGCGGTCAGCGACATTCCGGCCGACCAGCTGAAATCGCTGAAACTGAAGAACGGCGTGCAGGTCGACAACGTCGACGGCCCGGCAGCGCGTGCGGGCCTGCAGCGCGGCGACGTCGTGCTGCGCATCGGCGACACCGACATCACGAGCGCGAAGCAGTTCGCCGACGTCACCGCGCAGCTCGACCCGCAAAAGGCGGTCGCGGTGCTCGTGCGGCGCGGCGACAACACGCAGTTCATCCCGGTGCGTCCGCGCCAGAAGTAATGCGGGCGCCGGTGTTCACGCTCTACGGCCGCGGCTGGTGCCACCTGTGCGACGACATGCGCGACGCACTGGCGCCGGTGGCGGCCGAATTCGGCGTGGTGGTCGATTATGTCGACATCGACGCGGATGCGGCCCTCGTTGCGCGCTATGACGAGGACGTGCCCGTGCTGCTGCTGGACGGCACCGAAGTGTGCCGCCACCGCTTCGACGAGACCCTGGTGCGGAGCGCGCTCGCCGCGCGACGCTGAGGCCTGGCGGCGGCGGTTTGCCAAAAGGCCGCCCGGCAGAGGGCTTTTCGGCTAAAATAGGCTGTTTTTTCACCGACTTACAAGGCGTGCTCCGCGGTCGTCGAGCGCGCCTTTTTCGCTTGATCGGCACTGAATGGATCATATTCGCAATTTCTCGATCATCGCGCACATCGACCATGGCAAGTCGACACTCGCGGATCGCATCATCCAGGTATGCGGCGGGCTCGCCGACCGTGAAATGGAAGCGCAGGTGCTCGACTCGATGGATATCGAGCGTGAGCGCGGCATCACGATCAAGGCGCAGACGGCTGCGCTGTCGTATCGTGCGCGCGACGGCAAGGTGTACAACCTGAACCTGATCGACACGCCGGGGCACGTCGACTTCTCGTACGAAGTCAGCCGTTCGCTGTCCGCGTGCGAGGGCGCGCTGCTGGTCGTCGACGCGAGCCAGGGCGTCGAGGCGCAGACGGTCGCGAACTGCTACACGGCGATCGAACTGGGCGTCGAAGTCGTACCGGTGCTGAACAAGATCGACCTGCCGGCCGCGAACCCCGAGAACGCGATCGCCGAGATCGAGGACGTGATCGGCATCGACGCGATGGACGCGACGCGCTGCAGCGCGAAGACGGGCGTCGGCGTCGAGGACGTGCTCGAATCGCTGATCGCGAAGGTGCCGCCGCCGAAGGGCGATCCGGACGCGCCGCTGCAGGCGCTGATCATCGACTCGTGGTTCGACAACTACGTCGGCGTCGTGATGCTCGTGCGCATCGTCAACGGCACGCTGCGTCCGAAGGACAAGATCAAGCTGATGGCGACCGGCGCGCAGTACCCGGTCGAGCACGTCGGCGTGTTCACGCCGAAGTCGCGCAACCTCGAATCGCTGTCGGCCGGGCAGGTGGGCTTCATCATCGCCGGCATCAAGGAACTGACCGCCGCGAAGGTCGGCGATACCGTCACGCACGCGACCAAGCCAGCCGCCGAGCCGCTGCCGGGCTTCAAGGAAGTGAAGCCGCAGGTGTTCGCGGGCCTGTACCCGGTCGAGGCGAACCAGTACGACGCGCTGCGCGAGTCGCTGGAAAAGCTGAAGCTCAACGACGCGTCGCTGCAGTACGAGCCGGAAGTGTCGCAGGCGCTCGGCTTCGGCTTCCGCTGCGGCTTCCTCGGCCTGCTGCACATGGAAATCGTGCAGGAGCGGCTCGAGCGCGAGTTCGACATGGACCTGATCACGACCGCGCCGACCGTGGTCTACGAGGTCGTGCAGAGCGACGGTTCGACGATCCGGGTCGAGAACCCGGCGAAGATGCCGGAACCGGCGAAGATCGGCGAGATTCGCGAGCCGATCGTCACCGTGAACCTGTACATGCCGCAGGACTACGTCGGCTCGGTGATCACGCTGTGCGAACAGAAGCGCGGCTCGCAGATCAACATGCAGTACCACGGCCGCCAGGTGCAGCTCACGTACGAGATCCCGATGGCCGAGATCGTGCTCGACTTCTTCGATCGCCTGAAGTCGGTGTCGCGCGGTTATGCGTCGATGGACTACGAGTTCAAGGAATACCGCACGTCGGACGTCGTGAAGGTCGACATGCTGATCAACGGCGACAAGGTCGACGCGCTGTCGATCATCGTGCACCGTTCGCAGTCGCAGTACCGCGGCCGCGAAGTCGCCGCGAAGATGCGCGAGATCATCCCGCGCCAGATGTACGACGTCGCGATCCAGGCCGCGATCGGCGCGCACATCATCGCGCGCGAGAACATCAAGGCGCTGCGCAAGAACGTGCTCGCGAAGTGCTACGGCGGCGACATCACGCGTAAGAAGAAACTGCTCGAGAAGCAGAAGGAAGGCAAGAAGCGGATGAAGCAGGTGGGTTCGGTCGAGATCCCGCAGGAAGCGTTCCTTGCGATCTTGCGCGTCGAAGACAAATAACAGGACTGATCCTTTTATGAATTTTGCGCTGATTCTTTTTGTGCTCGTCGCACTGACGGGCGTGGCGTGGGTTGCCGACAAGATGGTGTTCCTGCCGCAGCGCCGGCGGGCGGCCGATGCGGCGGTCGAGGCGTTCGACCAGCAGCAGTCGCGTATCGACAAGCGTTTTGCCGACGAGAACGCGGTGCAGACCCGTTCGAAGCTGCGCGACGAGAAGCTGCGCCAGCCGTGGTGGCTCGAGTACACCGCAAGCTTCTTCCCGGTGATCCTCGCGGTGTTCGTCGTGCGTTCGTTCATCGTCGAGCCGTTCAAGATCCCGTCGGGCTCGATGGTGCCGACGCTGCTCGTCGGCGATTTCATCCTCGTCAACAAGTTCGACTACGGCCTGCGCATGCCGATCACGAACGCGAAGATCACGCAGGGCCGTCCGCTCGAGCGTGGCGACGTCGTCGTGTTCCGCTATCCGAAGGACGAGTCGGTCGACTACATCAAGCGCGTGATCGGCCTGCCGGGCGATACCGTCGCTTACCAGGACAAGCAGCTGACGATCAACGGCAAGCCGGTAGCCGAGACGCCGCTCGCGGACTTCTTCGACGACGAGCGCCAGAACTATGCGAAGCAGTTCGAGGAATCGCTCGACGGCCGCAAGAACGCGATCCTGAACAATCCCGCCGTGCCGCCGTTCGTGATGGGCGCGTACGACTATCCGTATCGCGATAATTGCACGTACAACAGCCGCGGCGTGATCTGCAAGGTGCCGGCCGGCCACTACTTCATGATGGGCGACAACCGCGACAACAGTGCGGACAGCCGCTACTGGGGTTTCGTGCCGGACAAGAACGTCGTCGGCCGCGCGTTCTTCATCTGGATGAACTTCAGCGATCTGAAGCGCATCGGCTCGTTCAACTGATCGCGCTCGACTCGCACGCAATACGCGACGCACGGGCCGCGAAGCGTATTGCCGAACGACTTTAAGAACCGGCGGTAACACCGCCACGTCACGCCTTTTCGGGGCCGGTCGCGTCGTTTCGGCACGACCGGCGCCCGCGTTATACTCCTGCACATGCCCCTATCCCAGTTGGAAAGCCGGCTGCGCTACGAATTTCGCAATGCGGAATTGTTGCGCCAGGCTTTGACCCATCGCAGTCACAGTGCCACGCACAACGAACGGCTCGAGTTTCTCGGCGACTCCGTTCTGAATTGCGCGGTGGCCGCCCTTTTGTTCCAGCGTTTCAGCAAGCTGGACGAAGGCGACCTGTCGCGCGTGCGCGCGAACCTCGTCAAGCAGCAGTCCCTGTACGAAATCGCTCAGGCCCTGAATATTTCCGATGGGCTGCGGCTCGGCGAAGGCGAGTTGCGCAGTGGCGGCTTCCGCCGGCCGTCGATCCTCGCGGACGCGTTCGAAGCCATCATCGGGGCCGTGTTCCTCGATGGCGGCTTCGAAGCCGCCCAAGGGGTCATCAAGCGGCTCTACGTGCCGATTCTCGACCACATCGATCCGCGCACGCTCGGCAAGGATGCGAAGACGCTGCTGCAGGAGTACCTGCAGGGGCACAAGATCGCGCTGCCGACCTACACGGTCGTCGCGACGCATGGTGCGGCGCACAATCAGCAATTCGAGGTCGAATGCACGGTGCCGAAGCTGGACGTCAAGGTGTCCGGTTCCGGCGCAAGCCGCCGCGCGGCCGAGCAGGCCGCGGCGAAGAAGGCGCTCGACGAGGTGATGGCGGCCGCGCCGATGCCGGCCGCGAAGCCGAAGCGTTCGAAAAACGCGCGTGCGGCCAAGCATGTCGAGCCGGAAATCGTGCCCGGCGTGAAAGGCGTGCAGGAGGCGCTCGATCTGCGTTCGCCCGAGCGCAAGGAGCGCGCCACGGTGCGTGCCGAAGCGAAGGCGGTGCCGGCGCCGTCGGCCGCGGGCGACGCGGCGGAGCAGGGCGAGCGGGCTGTTCCGGCCCCGGTTGCCACGATCCGCGCCGCGCACGTCGACCATGGCGCGGAAAAGGCCGAGCGGGCCACGAAGCCGGTGGCGGACAAGGTCGGTGACCGGAACGACGGTGCACCTCGCGTGATCGCCGACAAGCCCGCCGAGCGTGCAGATTCGGCATCGCGAACCGCCGACAAGCCGGCGGACCGCGCCGACGCCGGACCGGACGCGTCGCCTGGCGGGCCGAGCCTCGCCGCTGCCCAGGCGCCCGTGGCCGATGCCGACCACTGACACCATGCCCATCGATCGTGCCGCGCGCCGCGCGGCCGGTTCCGAACCTGTTTCCCAATCGATATGAACACTCCCGCTCCTACCGGTTTCCGTTGCGGCATGATCGCGATCGTGGGCCGCCCGAACGTCGGCAAGTCGACGCTGATGAACGCGCTCGTCGGCCAGAAGATCAGCATCACGTCGCGCAAGGCGCAAACGACCCGCCACCGCATCACCGGCATCAACACGTTCGACGACGCGCAGTTCGTGTTCGTCGACACGCCGGGCTTCCAGACCCGTCACAGCACCGCGCTGAACCGTTCGCTGAACCGCGCGGTCACGTCGACGCTGACGTCGGTCGACCTGATCCTGTTCGTGATCGAGGCCGGCCGCTTCGGGCCCGACGACCAGAAGGTGCTCGACCTGATCCCGCCCGGCATGCCGACGCTGCTGATCACGAACAAGATCGACCGCGTGACCGACAAGGCGACGCTGTTCCCGTTCATGGAGAAGATGAGCGCGCTGCGCGAATTCGCCGAACTCGTGCCGCTGTCGGCGCAGCGGCCGGAAGACATCAAGCGCCTGCTCGAGACGATCAAGCCGTACCTGCCCGAAGGCGAGCCGATCTACGGCGAGGACGAGCTGACCGACCGCAGCTCGCGTTTCCTCGCGGCCGAGATCCTGCGCGAGAAGGTGTTCCGCTGGACCGGCGACGAACTGCCGTACACGAGCACCGTCATCATCGACAAGTTCGAGGAAGAGGGGCGCCTGAAGCGCATCTTCGCGACGATCCTGGTCGAGCGCGATTCGCACAAGGCGATGGTGATCGGCAAGAAGGGCGAGAAGCTCAAGCAGATCAGCACCGAGGCGCGGATGGACATGGAAAGGCTGTTCGACGGCCCCGTCTATCTCGAGACCTTCGTCAAGGTGAAGAGTGGCTGGGCCGACAACGAAGCGGGGCTTCGTGCCTATGGGTACGAATGACGGTGCGAATGACGCACTGACGTCGACCGAAGACGCGGCGGCGCCCGGCGCGGACGACGCGCCGGCTGCCGCGCCCCCCGCACCGCCACGCAAGGCGCGGCGTGCGACGTCGCGCACGTCCGATTTCCGTGTCGCCGAGCAGCCGGCGTTCGTGCTGCACAGCTATCCCTATCGCGAAACGAGCCTGATCGTCGACGTGCTGACGCGCGATCACGGCCGGCTCGCGCTCGTCGCAAAGGGCGCGAAGCGCCCGCATTCCGCGCTGCGCGGCGTGCTGCAGACATTCCAGCCGCTGCTGCTGTCGTGGTCCGGCAAGTCGGAGATGCGCACGCTGACGGGCGCCGAATGGGTCGGCGGGATGCTGCCGCTCGGCGGCGATGCGCTGCTGTGCGGCTTCTATGCGAACGAGCTGCTCGTGAAGTTCTGCGCGCGCGAGGATCCGCAGCCGCCACTGTTCAATCACTACGTGGTGACGCTCACGCGTCTCGCACACGGCGAGCCCGCGGTGCAGGTGCTGCGCTCGTTCGAGCGCGTGCTGCTGCGCGAGACCGGCTATGCGATGGCGCTGAACCGCACGGTCGCGCGCCGCGCGGTCGAGGCCGACCGCCTGTACGTGTTCGATCCCGAGCGCGGCGTGCGCAACGCGGACGACGACGTGCCGTCGCATTGGCCGGTGGTGACAGGACAGACGTTGCTCGACATGGAGCAGGACGATTACCATCGAGCCCAGACGGTCGCGCAAAGCAAGACGCTGATGCGCTTTCTGCTGAACACCTATCTCGGTGGCACGCCGCTCGCGACGCGCCAGATCCTGATCGACCTGCAAAATCTATGAGCTTCTTCCTGACTTCGCCCACCGCCATCGATCTCGGCGTCAACATCGACCACGTCGCGACGCTGCGCAACGCGCGCGGCACGACCTATCCGGACCCGATCCGCGCGGCGCTCGCCGCCGAAGAGGCCGGCGCCGACGCGATCACGCTGCACCTGCGCGAGGACCGCCGGCACATCGTCGACGCGGACGTGCGCAAGCTGCGCCCGCTGCTGAAGACGCGAATGAACCTCGAATGTGCGGTGACGACCGAAATGCTCGACATCGCATGCGAAGTGCAGCCGCACGACGCGTGCCTCGTGCCCGAGAAGCGCGAGGAGCTGACGACCGAGGGCGGCCTCGATGTCGCGGGCCGCTTCGAGGCCGTGAGCGCCGCGTGCAGGCAGCTCGCCGACGCGGGCGTGCGCGTGTCGCTGTTCATCGATCCGGACGACACGCAGATTCGCGCCGCGCATGAAGCCGGCGCGCCAGTGATCGAACTGCACACGGGCCGTTACGCGGACGCACACGACGCGGCCGAGCAGCAGCGCGAATACGAGCGGATCGTCGCGGGCGTGCAGGCAGGCGCGCAGCTCGGGCTGAAGGTGAACGCGGGGCATGGCCTGCACTACACGAACGTGCAGCAGATCGCCGCGATCGACGGCATCGTCGAGCTGAACATCGGCCATGCGATCGTCGCGCATGCGATCTTCGCGGGCTGGGACAACGCGGTGCGCGAGATGAAGGCGATCATGGTCGCGGCGCGCGTGGCGGCGCTGCACGGCACGCGCTGAACGCTGAACGCATGACGATCTACGGCATCGGCACCGACATCGTCCAGGTGAGCCGCATCGCGGCGGTGCTCGAGCGCACCGGCGGGCGGTTTGCCGAGAAAGTGCTGGGGCCCGACGAGCTGCGCGTGTTCCACGCCCGCCGTGCGCGCTCCGAGGCGCGCGGCATCGCGTTCCTCGCGACGCGCTTCTCTGCAAAGGAAGCGTTCTCGAAGGCGATCGGGCTCGGCATGCACTGGCCGATGACGTGGCGCGCACTGCAAACCCTCAACCAACCGAGCGGCGAACCGTATATCGTCGCGTCCGGCGAACTGGCCGAGTGGCTCGCTGCGCGCGGCATCACCGCCCGCGTGACGGTCAGCGACGAGCGCGACTACGCGGTGTCGTTCGTGGTCGCCGAGACCGACTTGCCGACTCCGGCCCCGCCGGTTTCCCGAACCACTTCCTGACGGACTCCCGATTCGATGAAAACGACTCCCGGCCCGGTCATGCTCGACGTCGTCGGCACGGCCCTGACGCGCGACGATGCGCGCCGTCTCGCCCATCCGAACACCGGCGGCGTGATCCTGTTCGCGCGGCATTTCCAGAACCGCGCGCAGCTGACCGCGCTGACCGACTCGATCCGCGCGATCCGCGAGGACGTGCTGATCGCCGTCGACCACGAAGGCGGCCGCGTGCAGCGCTTTCGCACCGACGGCTTCACGGTGCTGCCCGCGATGCGTCGCCTCGGCGAGCTGTGGGACCAGGACGTGCTGCATGCGACGAAGGTCGCGACGGCGGTCGGCTACATCCTCGCCGCGGAATTGCGTGCATGCGGGATCGACATGAGCTTCACGCCGGTGCTCGATCTCGACTACGGCCACTCGAAGGTGATAGGCGATCGCGCGTTCCACCGCGACCCGCGCGTCGTGACGATGCTTGCGAAGAGCGTCAACCACGGGCTCTCGCTCGCAGGGATGGCGAACTGCGGCAAGCATTTTCCCGGGCACGGTTTCGCGGAAGCCGATTCGCATGTCGCGCTGCCGACCGACGACCGGCCGCTCGACACGATCCTCAAGCAGGACGTCGCGCCTTACGACTGGCTCGGCCTGTCGCTGGCGGCGGTGATCCCCGCGCACGTGATCTACACGCAGGTCGACGCGCAGCCCGCCGGCTTCTCGCGGGTCTGGTTGCAGGACATCCTGCGCGGCCGGCTCGGTTTCACGGGCGCGATCTTCAGCGACGACCTGTCGATGGAGGCGGCGCGCGAGGGCGGCACGCTCACGCAGGCGGCCGAGGCCGCGCTCGGCGCCGGCTGCGACATGGTGCTCGTCTGCAACCAGCCGGATGCCGCCGAAAGCGTGCTGAACGAACTGAAGGCGCAGCCGTCGCCGGAATCGGTGAGCCGCATCAAGCGGATGCGTGCGCGCGGCAAGCCGATCAAATGGGACAAGCTGGTCGCGCAGCCCGAGTATCTGCGCGCACAGGCGCTGTTGAGCAGCGCGTTCGCGTAAGCGACGCATAATAGGCCGTTGCGGCCGCAACCAACGGCCAGCCGAACCCGGCCGGCCGTTCTTCCACCCGTCAATCCACCTTCATCCGCTGCAGCTTGTTGTACAGCGTTTTCGGGCTGATGCCGAGCAGCGTCGCCGCGCGATGGCGCGTGCCGCCGACCGCGTCGAGCGTCGCGCGGATCAGCAGGTCTTCGACGTCCGACAGCGGCGTGCCGACCTTGATCTGCACGCTGCTGCCGTTCAGCGCGGCGCCGGCCGAAAAGCTCGCTTCGCCGGCGCGCAGCGAGTCGATGAAGTCGCCGGACGCGTCGTACGCGAAGCGCACGCGCTCCTGCAGTTCGCGCACGTTGCCCGGCCATTCGTACGACAGGCACTCGCGCACGAAGCCCGGTGCCGCGCGCTTGTCGGTCGTGCTGCGGCCGGTCGCGCGCGCATCGCGGTTCAGTTCGTCGATCAGCGCGTCGGCGATCGACAGTGCATCGCCGTCGCGTTCGCGCAGCGGCGGCATCGTGATCGATGCCGCATCGAGACGCAGCCACAGATCCTCGCGCAGCGTGCCGTTCGCGACCGCCTCGCGTGCCGGGCGGCGCGTGGTGGCGATCAGCCGGAAGTCGCTCGCGACCGCGCTCGTGCCACCGATGCGCATGAAGTTCTGCGAATCGAGCGCCTGCAGCAGCGCTTCCTGCAGCGCGAGCGGCAGCGCGGTGACCTCGTCGAGGAACAGCGTGCCGCCACCGGCCTGTTCGAACAGGCCCGACTCGCGCCGCTCGGCGCCGTCGAACGCACCGCGCTCGTGGCCGAACAGCACGCTGTCGAGCGACGCGCCATGACGCCCCGCAAGTGCTAGCGAGCGGCAGTCGAATGCGACGAACGGCCCCTTGCGGCGGCGGCTCAGGTCATGCAGCGTGCGCGCGGCCAGCTTCTTGCCGGTACCGGCTTCGCCCGAGAACAGCACGGCTGTCTCGGTGCGTGCGTTGTGCTCGATCATGTCGTACACGTGCTGCATCGGCTCGCTGCGGCCGACCAGCGCGCCGAAGCGGCCGAGATGCCGCAGCGACGCGCGCAGCGACTGCACTTCGTCGATCAGTTCGTACGGGCGGGGAATGCGTGCGAGCAGGCTGCGCAGGCGCGGAATGTTGATCGGCTTGAGCAGGTAGTCCCAGATACCGTGACGCAGGCCTTCGATCGCGCTTTCGACGGTCGCATTGCCGGTCAGAACGATGACGGGCAGCGAACCGTTCGGCTGTTGCTGCGGCAGGTGCTGAAGCAGGTCGAACCCGCTGCCGTCCGGCAGATTCAGGTCGACGAGGACGACATCGGGAATCGAGCGGCCGAGCGCGGTGCGCGCTTCGGCGAGCGACGTTGCCGTGTCGACCGAGAAGCCGTCCGCGGCGAGCAGCGCGGTGAGTCCGGACAGGCTATTGGGATCGTCTTCGACAATCAGGGCGTGTGGCATGGTGGACGCGTGTCGTGTCAAAAGAGGCGGGCCGTCGGCATTAATTGCCGCAGCCGCATATCCAGATTAAAAACTGATTTTATGCCCCACTGTACGCGTGACGTACATTATTTCTCGGTCGCTATAAAACAGTTACCGATGATACAAATTGAATATCTTTACCGGTGGATTTTGTTGTGCTTCTCTCTACCGGTCGGCCGCGCGCTGTTGGGCCCGGACAAACAAAAAGCGCCCCGAAGGGCGCTTTGTTCGACACATAAATCGCTCGGCGATTATGCGCGGCTGCGGTATTCGTGCGTGCGCGTGTCGATTTCGATCTTGTCGCCGGTGTTGCAGAACAGCGGAACCTGCAGTTCGAAACCGGTTGCGAGCTTCGCGTTCTTCAGCACCTTGCCCGACGACGTGTCGCCCTTGACGGCCGGCTCGGTGTAGGTGATTTCGCGCACGAGGACCGTCGGCAGTTCGACCGAGATCGCCTTCTCGTTGTAGAACACGACTTCGCACGCCATGCCGTCTTCGAGGTAGTTGAGCGCGTCGCCCATCATTTCCGCTTCGACTTCGAACTGGTTGTAGTCGGCGTCCATGAACACGTACATCGGGTCGGCGAAGTACGAGTACGTCACTTCCTTGCGGTCGAGCACGACGACCTCGAACTTGTCGTCCGCCTTGTAGACCGATTCCTGGCCTGCGTTGCTCAGCAGGTTCTTCATCTTCATCTTGACGACGGCGGCGTTACGGCCCGATTTGTTGTATTCCGTCTTCGAGATGACCCATGCGTCGCTGCCGATCTGCACGACGTTGCCTACGCGGAGTTCCTGTGCGGTCTTCATAAAAAAACTGTCCTGATCAAATCAAATAAAGGGTGCCTGAGCGTTGCGCAACGGCGGACGGCGCAAGCGTACGTTCCGGGATGCCCCAAAAGCGAGCGCTTGCGTGGTCAGCCGTCGGATAACCGCTTATTTTAACTGAGATTTTGCGTATTCCGCCAGCTTTCCAGCGAGATCGCCGACGGCGGCCAGCGCGTCGGCCCAGCCGGCCGCGTTCGCCTGCAGCGCTGCGCGGTGCTGCCAGAAATCGGCCCAGTCAGGCGTGCCGGCGCCGTTCCATGCATGCCAGAAGCGGGCGAGGGCGTCGCGCGGCGCAGCGGCGAGACCGGCGCCGACGTGCGCGAGCGCGGCATCGAGCTTCGGCAGGTGCGCGTCGTCGGCCTGCGGATAGATGTGCCAGACGAACGGCCGGCGCGCCCATTGCGCGCGGACGAACGAATCCTCGCCGCGCACGAAATTCAGGTCGCTGACCCACAGCAACGGATCGTAGTCGGCCTGCGGGACGAACGCGAGCCCGTACGCAGTCAGGTTGCCGGCGCGCGCCTGCGCGCCGGCGCCGAATGACGCAACCCCGGATTCAGCTCCGGACTCGACCCCGAAAAAGCGCGCGACGCTCGGCGACACGCGCCCCTCCGGCACGAGCGCGACGACGGGCGCCGCGCCGTCGCGCCACTGCGCGAGCAGCGCGTCGACGGCGGGATTCTCGTACGCGAACAGGCTCACGACCGTCGTGCCGGGCGCGGGCGGCGCGTCGCCGGTCGCGCGCCGCCACCATTCGGCCTGTGCGTGCGCGTCGAACGCCGCTCGGCGCGCATCGAGGTCGCGCTCCTTCAGCACGCCGCCGGTGCCGGCCGACAGGCCGGGGAAGAAGAACGTCTTGACGAGCGGGTAGCGCGGATGCGGCGACGGCCGCAGGTGGAAATCCGCGACCCAGTCCTCGGCGCTCAGGTACTCGAGATTGATCCACACGGGCCGGCGTTCGCGGCGCGCCATCGCCGCCAGATACGCGCCCGGCAGCTCGCACGCGAACGCCTCGATCACGACGTCGGCGATCTCGAGTGAATCGCCGACCTCGGCGTGCCAGTGTTCGATCACGACCCCATCGGCGGTCTGCCGCCGCGCGTCGGGCTCGACGCCGGGCAGCAGGCGCGCGAACGTGTGCAGGTCGTCGATGAACAGGCGCACCTGCCAGCCGTGCTCGTGCGCGAGCTGGCGCGCGAGGCGCCAGCACACGCCGATGTCGCCGAAGTTGTCGACGACGGTGCAGAAGATGTCGCAGGCGAGCGGCTCGTCCGGCGTGGACGGGGACGAGGACGGGACTTGGGGACGGGAGGCAGTGCGTGGCATCGAAGCGGGCGGGTGGAATGCTCTAAACTGGCGATTCTAATAGACCCGTTTAGCGCCATGCAGCGCCCGGATCACGCATGACATCCCCAGACGCCCCCGAAGCCCCCGAAGCCTCGTTCGAACCGAAGAAGATCCTCGCGCAATTGCCGCACCTGCCCGGCGTGTACCGCTATTACGACGCGGCGGGCACCGTGCTCTACGTCGGCAAGGCGCGCGATCTGAAAAAGCGCGTGTCGAGCTATTTCACGAAGACGCAGTTGTCGCCGCGCATCGCGATGATGGTCACGCGCATCGCGCGTATCGAAACGACCGTCACGCGTTCGGAAGCGGAAGCGCTGCTGCTCGAGAACAACCTGATCAAGGCGCTCGCGCCGCGTTACAACATCCTGTTTCGCGACGACAAGTCGTATCCGTACCTGAAGCTCACCGCGCATCGCTTTCCGCGGATGGCGTATTACCGCGGCGCGGTCGACAAGCAGAACCAGTATTTCGGGCCGTTCCCGAGCGCGTGGGCCGTGCGCGAGAGCATCCAGATCCTGCAGCGCGTGTTCCAGTTGCGTACCTGCGAGGATTCGGTGTTCAACAACCGCACGCGGCCGTGCCTGCTGCACCAGATCGGGCGCTGCACCGCGCCGTGCGTCGGCGCGATCTCCGACGAGGACTACGCGCGCGACGTGTCGAATGCCGCGCGTTTCCTGCTCGGCCGGCAGTCCGAAGTGATGAAGGAGCTCGAACAGAAGATGCACGGCTTTGCAGCCGAGCTGAAGTTCGAGCAGGCGGCGGCCGTGCGCAACCAGATGAGCTCGCTCGCGACCGTGCTGCACCAGCAGGCGATCGAGGTCGGCAGCGACAGCGACGTCGACATCCTCGCGGTGGTCGCACAGGGCGGCCGGGTGTGCGTGAATCTTGCGATGGTGCGCGGCGGCCGGCATCTCGGCGACAAGGCGTACTTCCCGACGCACGTCGAGAGCGCGCTGACGCTTGCGGAAGGCGGTCTCGACGACGCCGCAGAGCCGGCCGGCGAGGTGCTGCCCGACCAGCCGGCCGATGAAGCGGCCGACCAACCGGCCGATGAAGCGGTCAATGAAGCGGTCGAAGCGCGCAGTGCGCCGGTATCGGTCGAGGCCGAGGTGCTCGACGCGTTCATCGCGCAGCACTACCTCGGCAACCGTGTGCCACCGGTGCTCGTCGTGAGCCACGCGCCCGCAAGCCGCGACCTGCTCGAGTTGCTGTCCGAGCAGGCCGGCCACAAGGTGTCGCTGGTGCGGCAGCCGCAGGGGCAGCGGCGCGCGTGGCTGTCGATGGCCGAGCAGAACGCGAGCCTCGCGCTCGCGCGGCTGCTGTCGGAGCAGGGCTCGCAGCAGGCGCGCACGCGCGCGCTGGCCGATACGCTCGCGTTCGAGAGCGACGATCTCGCGCAGTTGCGGATCGAGTGCTTCGACATCAGCCACACGATGGGCGAGGCGACCCAGGCGTCGTGCGTCGTCTATCACCATCACAAGATGCAGTCCGGCGAATACCGGCGCTACAACATCACCGGCATCACGCCCGGCGACGACTACGCGGCGATGCGCCAGGTGCTGACGCGCCGCTACGAGAAGATGGTCGAGCAGGCGGCGCAGGCCGCGTCCGCCGACGAGGCGGCCGGCATCGACGCCGAATCGACGCATAAGGCCGAGGCCGCGAGCCTGCTGCCGAACATCGTGCTGATCGACGGCGGCAAGGGCCAGGTCGAGATCGCGCGGCAGGTGTTCACCGAGCTGGGTCTCGATACGTCGATGCTGGTCGGCGTCGCGAAGGGCGAGGGGCGCAAGGTCGGGCTCGAGACGCTCGTGTTCGCCGACGGCCGCACGCCGCTCGAACTCGGCAAGGAGAGCGCCGCGCTGATGCTCGTCGCGCAGATTCGCGACGAGGCGCACCGCTTCGCGATCACCGGCATGCGCGCGAAGCGCGCGAAGGCCCGCCAGACGTCGCGGCTCGAAGAGCTCGAAGGGGTCGGCGCGAAACGCCGGCAGCGGCTGCTCGCCCGGTTCGGCGGGCTGCGTGGCGTCGTCGCGGCGAGTATCGACGAACTCGCAAGCGTCGAGGGCATCTCGCGCGCGCTCGCCGAACAGATCTACAGGCAGCTGCACTGACCCGCGCCGCGCGGCCGGCCGCTTCGCTTGTAGCAGGGCGGTCGACGCGGCACAATTGCGAATCCTTTACTGTCCCGGATGCCATGCCGTTCAATTTTCCGATTTTCCTGACGTGGGTGCGGATCGTGCTGATTCCGCTCGTCGTCGGCGTGTTCTATCTGCCGGACACGGTGATGGCGCCCGGGCACCGCAATCTGGCGGCTGCGCTGATCTTCGTGCTCGCCGCGCTGACCGACTGGTTCGACGGCTACCTCGCGCGCAAGTGGAATCAGACGTCATCGTTCGGCGCGTTCCTCGATCCGGTCGCGGACAAGCTGATGGTGACGGCTGCGCTGCTGATCCTCGTGCAGATCACGCGGGTCGACGCGGCGATCGCGCTCGTGATCGTCGGCCGCGAGATCGCGATCTCCGCGCTGCGCGAATGGATGGCACAGATCGGCGCGTCGAAGAGCGTCGCGGTGAACCAGCTCGGCAAGTTCAAGACCGCCTGCCAGATGATCGCGATCCCGATGCTGCTGTACTACGGGCCGCTGCCGCTCGGCTTCGCGACGATCGACACGCGCGTGTGGGGCGAGTGGCTGATGTATCTCGCGGCGGTGCTGACGATCTGGTCGATGCTGTACTACATGAAGCTCGCATGGCCGCAGATTCGCGAGCGCAGCCGCGTGTGAGGCGAGCTGCGTTGGGTGCGCGAGAACCTTTTTGGAAAAAGGGCGCGAAAAACGCTTGACACTGGAATGTGCCTTCGACATAATCTCGCTTCTCCGCTGCACTGCAAAGCAAGTGCGACGGAGCAGAAGTCAGGCGGTATGCGGGAGTAGCTCAGTTGGTAGAGCGCAACCTTGCCAAGGTTGAGGTCGCGAGTTCGAGACTCGTCTCCCGCTCCAGATTTCTGGCGGCGTGTTGTACGGCAAAGCGCTGCATAGGCATGACAATGCGGGAGTAGCTCAGTTGGTAGAGCGCAACCTTGCCAAGGTTGAGGTCGCGAGTTCGAGACTCGTCTCCCGCTCCAGGTTTTCTGGCGGCGCGTTATACGGCAAGGCGTTGCACATGCAGGACAATGCGGGAGTAGCTCAGTTGGTAGAGCGCAACCTTGCCAAGGTTGAGGTCGCGAGTTCGAGACTCGTCTCCCGCTCCAGATACTGGGGAAGCAAAGCTTCCCTTTTTATTTGATCGACCGACGGTCATCAATAAAATCTGTCGCTTGCCGGCACGGCGAGTGAACAGTCCGCTTACGGCGCGATAGCAAAGCGGTTATGCAGCGGCCTGCAAAGCCGTTTAGGCCGGTTCGACTCCGGCTCGCGCCTCCAGAAAAAGCCCCGCAAATGCGGGGCTTTTCTTTTTTCCATTGCTCGCCAGACATCATGCCGCGATCGCGGCGGCGTTCGTCCACCTGCGATCGCGATCGTCACGCACCGCTCAGCGGCGCGCGTTCTCCCATGCGTGTTCGACGAACACGCGGCACAGCGCTTCCATTCCTTGTCGGTCATCGTCGTCGAAACGCGCGGCAACCGGGCTGTCGACATCCCATACGCCGATCAGCGTGCCGTCGTTGGCGACGAGCGGCACGACGATCTCCGATTCGGACGCCGCGTCGCATGCGATGTGGCCGGGGAACGCGTGCACGTCGCGCACCACCTGCGTGTCGCGCGTCTGCGCGGCCGTGCCGCACACGCCCTTGCCGAGCGCGATCCGCACGCATGCGGGCTTGCCCTGGAACGGGCCGACCACGAGTTCGGTGCCGTCGAAGAAATAGAAGCCGGCCCAGTTGAGCCGGTCGAGCGAGTGATAGACGAGCGCGGCGAAATTCGCGGCGTTGGCGATCAGGTCGCGTTCCGATTCGACGAGCGAGCGGGCCTGCTCGACGAGCGTCGCGTATTGGTCGGCCTTCGAGGCGTGCGGGTCGTTGGACAGCGTGAACATGGCGGGAATGCGGAATGGTTGTCGAAATTGCGCGATGCGCGCATGTGGCAGTCTACGGCACATGCCGACGACGTGCAGCGCGCGCGGTCGACCACCTGCCCGAAGTGATGGAGATCGTTCAGATCCCGCCGGCAATCGTTCAATAAATAGAACGCTGAGTGCGATTTTTGCCGTCTACCGAATCGATCGTGCCGATCCTATATTCCTTTCCAGGACGCGAAACACGGGTTTCGCCGCAATTCGGAGAGGAAGATGAAGAAGGTCCAGGGTGTGTTCAGTGCGCCGCGCGGCCATTGGGTCGGTGACGGGTTTCCGGTGCGCTCGATGTTCAGCTACCAGTCGCATGGCGCGCATCTGAGCCCGTTCCTGCTGCTCGATTACGCGGGGCCGGCAACGTTCGAGCCGGCGTCGGGCGCGGCGCCACGCGGCGTCGGCCAGCATCCGCACCGCGGGTTCGAGACGGTCACGATCGTCTACGACGGCGAGGTCGCGCACCGCGACTCGACGGGCGCGGGCGGCGTGATCGGCCCCGGCGATGTCCAGTGGATGACGGCCGCGAGCGGGATCCTGCACGAGGAATTTCACTCGGAGGCGTTCACGAAGCAGGGCGGGCCGCTCGAAATGGTCCAGCTATGGGTGAACCTGCCCGCGGCAGACAAGATGGGGGCGCCCGGCTACCAGACGCTGCTGAACGCGGACATCCCGGTGGTCGAGCTGCCGGAAGGCGCGGGTCGTGCGCGGATCATCGCGGGCGAACTCGACGGGCGGCGCGGTCCGGCCCGCACGCACACGCCGATCGACGTGTGGGACGTGCGGCTCGCGGCCGGCGGTCGCGCGCGGTTTCCGGTCGCGGAAGGGCGCACGCTCGCGGTGGTCGTGCTGAGCGGCACGGTGCTCGTGAACGGCGAAACGGTCGCGCGCGAAGCGCAGTTCGTGCAGTTGAGCCGCGACGGTCGTGACGTCGAGATCGAAGCGAATGGCGACGCGAAGTTGCTGATCCTGAGCGGCGAACCGATCGACGAGCCGGTCGTCGGTTACGGGCCGTTCGTGATGAACTCGCAGGAGGAAATCCGCGCCGCGATCGACGACTTCAACGGCGGCCGCTTCGGCAGGATGCCCGCGTGACGGACGGGCCCCGCGCAATGCGGGGCCCGCTGTCGTATCGGCAGCGCGGGTATCGGCGGGGTGGTCGCGCGTCGCGTGCGCTTCGGGGCATAATCGTCGATTGCCGCGCGCCGGCCGGCGTGCCCCGAATCAGGATCGCACATGAATGCTCCCGTCTCTGCCGCAAACCCGCCCGCCACCGATGCGCTCGACTGGCGCTGGAAATCCTTCGACGCGTTGTCGGCGCGCGAGGTCTACGCGATCCTCGAGGCGCGCAGCGCGGTGTTCGTCGTCGAACAGAACTGCGTGTACCGCGATATCGACGACGCGGACCAGGCGGCATGGCATCTGGCTGCCTATGACGACGCCGGGCGGCTCGCCGGCTACCTGCGCGTGCTGCTGCCCGACGCGCAGGATCCCGATGTCCGGATCGGCCGCGTGCTGACGACCGCCGCGTTTCGCGGCGCGGGCCTCGGCAACGCGTTGCTGTCGCGCGCGCTCGAGCATATCCGCGCGCAATGGCCCGAGACCCCCGTGAGCCTGCATGCGCAGGCCCATCTGCAGCGCTTCTACGGCGCGTTCGGCTTTGCGCCGAGTTCCGACGTGCATGACGAGGATGGCATCCCGCACGTGTGGATGCGCAGCGCGCGCGTGTGACGTCGCTGCGGCCGCGGCGCGCGCCGCGTCAGTCCGCGGTGGGCAGGGTGCGCGCGACCGCCGGGCCGGCGGCGTCGCGCTTCGCCACGCGTTCGTCCAGCAGGCGCCCGCGCGCCGATAGCCGCAGCCAGTGCCGCAGCGCGATCAATGCCCCGATCACGCTCATCATCGAGCCGGGAATCCACAGCAGCAGCCCGCCGATCTGCTGGTCGCGCAGCGGGCTCAGCCACGTGAACGCGCGTCCGCAGATCGAATAGATCGGATACAGCTCGTGCGGCGTGAAGAAGATCAGCGCGCCGAGCACGAGCTGCGGCGGGATCGCCGCGACGACGACCAGGATCCGGCGGCCCGGCGACAGCCGCGCGGGCGGCGCCGGGCGCGGATCGACGACGAGCCACCAGAACAGCAGGCCGTCGATCACCATGCTCCAGTTCATCACGCGATAGAGTCGCCAGTCGAGCATCGCGACGAAGTGGATCGGCGACAGCAGCCAGAAATAGATCAGCCCGACGAACAGCACGACCGCGACGACCGGGTTGAACACGACGTCGAGCGTCGCGCGCACCGGCGCCCACGCGAGCGCAGGGCGCACGAAGCGCTGCCGCCAGCGGAACGGGATGCCCGCGCGGATCGCCGCGCCCGGATACGCGAGCGCGATGAAGAACGGCCCGAGGTGGTGCAGCACGAGGTGCTGCGCGCGGTGCAGGAAGAACTCGTGCTCGAAGAAGTAGTCGAGCCGCGTGTGCAGCGCGACGTACAGCGCGGTCAGCCCGAGCCAGAACGAGAACTGCCGCAGCGGCGACACCTTCGCCTTCTTCACGCCGCGCGCAAACAGCACCGCGGCCGTCAGCACCGCGATCACCACGGTCGGCGACGGCTCCCACGGATCGAGCCAGTACAGGAGGTTCATCGTGCGGCGTTACTTCGCCTGCGCGGGCGACTTGACCGCGAACGGCGTGTCGAGCGTTTCGCCGTCGGAGAACTTCAGGCGCAGGCGGACGGTGTCGCCCGGCTTGATCGCGTGCTTCGGCTCCTCGAGCATGAAGTGGTAGCCGCCCGGCGCGATGTCGACCTTGCCGCGCGCGGGGATCGTCAGCTTGTCGACCATTTCCATCTTCTGCGTCGAACCGTTCGACACTGTCTGGTGCAGCATCGTCATTCCGTAGTCGGGGCTGTCGACGTCGACGAGATCGACCGGCTTGTCGCTCGCGTTGACGAGCGTCACGTAGCCGCCCGCGGGCAGCTTGTTCGGCAGCCAGCGCACCCATGCGTTCTGCGCGGTGATCGCGCCGGCGGCAAACGCGTGTGCGCCGACGGACAGCGCGGCGAGGAAGGCGAGCGTCTTGAGTTTCGTCGTCATTTGTTGGGGGCTCAGGTGGATCAGGTGGATGAGGCGTTGTCGAGGATCCGGCGCACGTCGGCGGCGATGGCGTCGGGCTTGTCGCGGTCGGTCGCGAGCAGGCGCGCGCGGCCGTTGGCATCGAAAACGTAGACGGCCGAGCTGTGCGTCACCTCGTAGCCGCCGGACGGATCGCGTTTTTCCATCTGGTACGCGACGCGATAGCGTTTCGCGAGCGATTCGATCTGGCGGTCAGTGCCGGTCAGCCCGCGCGCGTGCTCGGCATCGAACGCGGCGACATACGACTGCATCAGCTGCGGCGTGTCGCGCGCGGGGTCGACCGATACGAACAGGATGCGCACGTCGCGTGCCTGCGGGCCGAGTTGCGCGAGGACTTCCATCAGCCGCGCCATCGTTTCCGGACAGACGTCCGGGCAATGCGTGTAGCCGAAATAGACGAGCGCGACCTGGCCGCGGTACGCGGACGCGTCGACCGGCCGGCCGTCGCCGCCCGTCAGCGTGAACGACAGGTCGGGCAGGTGGCCGGTCACGTCGGTCAGGTGCCACGGCGGCTCGCCGTGCGTGCAGGCGGCAAGCGCCACGGCGGCGGCGAGGGCCGCGCCGGTGCGGACGAGGCGTGAGAGGCGCCGGTGCGGCGCGGGACGGGCAGGCGACATCCAGGGGCTCGATCGGACAGAACGGTCGCACGGCCGGTGCGGCGCGATGAGTTGCGATGTGTCGCGATACGTCGCGCGGCCGGCGGTTGCGAATGCAGCGCCGAATGTAGCGCAATTCGCACGGCTGCGTTCGTTCGAAACATGTCCGATACATGCGATCGGGGCAAAATGTCGCAGATGCCGCGCCACGCGGCGAACCGTGCGCCGCGCACCGGTTTCGACCATCTCGGGCCCAAGGCGCGGTAAGATGCGCACAATTCCTTACGCGTAGCGGCGGGCCTGTGGGCCGCCGCCCGGACTATCGAATCGATGCAATCCATTCCGGCTTCCCTGTCCCTGACCGATACCGCGTTCTTCTTCGACTTCGACGGCACGCTCGTCGAGCTGGCGCCTACGCCCGACAGCATTCACGTCCCGCCGTCCCTGCTCACGCTGCTCGACGAACTGCGGCGTCGCTCGCACGGCGCGGTCGCGATCCTGTCCGGGCGCGGCATCGACAGCATCGACCAGTTCCTGAAGATGCCCGACCTGCCGGTCGCGGGCCTGCACGGCGCGGAGCGGCGCGATGCAAACGGCGACACGCAGCGCATCGGCTTCAACGACGCGCGCCTGTTGCGCATCGAGCGTGAGCTCGCGGCTGTCGTCGACCGCAATCCGGGGATGCTGCTCGAAATCAAGGGTGCGGCGGTTGCGCTGCATTTCCGCAACTCGCCCGAGCGCGAGCCGGTCGCGCGCGCGGCCACCGAGCGGCTCGTGGCCGACTACGCGGATGCGTACGTGCTGCAGCCGGGCAAGATGGTGTTCGAGATCAAGCCGAAGGGCGTCGACAAGGGGCGCGCGCTGGCCGCGTTCCTTGACGAGCCGCCATTCGCCGGTCGCAGGCCGGTGTTCGCCGGCGACGACCTGACCGACGAGAAGGGCTTTGCGGTCGTCAACGCGCGCGGCGGCCTGTCGATCAAGGTCGGCGCGGGCGAGACGTCCGCGCGTACGCGCCTCGACTCGGTCGACACACTGCACGCGCAGATCGCGCAATGGCTCGGCACGGGAACGCAGCCCGCATGAGCCGTCTGATCATCGTTTCAAACCGCGTCGCGCCGATTTCCGAAGGCGAGCCGGCGGCGGGGGGGCTTGCGATCGGCGTGTACGACGCGCTGAAGGAAACCGGCGGCATGTGGTTTGGCTGGAGCGGCGAGGTGGTCGCGTCCGGCGCGCCGCAGATCCGCGTCGAGGAGCACGGGCCCGTCACGTTCGCGACCATCGGCCTGTCGCGGCGCGACTACGAGCAGTATTACCGCGGGTTCTCGAACGCGACGCTGTGGCCCGCGTTCCACTACCGCGCGGACCTGATCCAGTACGACCGCCACGAGTTCGAAGGCTACGCGCGCGTGAACGTGTGGCTCGCGCAGCAACTCGTGCCGTTGCTGCAGGACGACGACGTGATCTGGGTGCACGACTACCACCTGATCCCGTTTGCCCGCGCGCTGCGTGCGGCCGGCGTGAAGAACCGCATCGGCTTTTTCCTGCATATTCCGTTTCCGGCCGCACAGGTGCTCGTCAACGTGCCGCCGCATCGCGAGCTCGTCGAGGCGCTGTGTGCGTTCGACCTGCTCGGTTTCCAGACCGAACCCGACCTGCGCGCGTTTTGCGATTACGTCGAATCCGAGGCGGACGGTACGATCGAGCGCGACACACGCACGGTGACCGTGCGCGCGTTCGGGCAAACGCTGCGCGCGGCCGCGTATCCGATTGGCGTGCATCCGGACGAGATCGCGTCGCTCGCGCAGGCGGGTGAACACGGCAAGGCCGTGCGCACGCTTGCGACGTCGCTGCGCGGCCGCCAGCTGATCATGAGCGTCGACCGGCTCGATTACTCGAAGGGGCTCGTCGAGCGCTTCCGCGCGTTCGAGAAGCTGCTCGAGCACGAACCGTCGCACCGCAATCGCGTGTCGTTCCTGCAGATCGCACCGTCGACCCGCGCGGAACTGCGCGCGTACCAGGATATCCGCCTGCAGCTCGAAGCGGAGTCGGGCCGCATCAACGGACGCTTTGCGGAGCTCGACTGGGCGCCGATCCTCTATATCCACCGGCAGTACGACCGCCAGTTGCTCGCCGCGCTGTACCGGCTCGCGCGCGTCGGCTACGTAACGCCGCTGCGCGACGGGATGAACCTCGTCGCGAAGGAATATGTGTCCGCGCAGAATCCGGACGATCCGGGCGTGCTGGTGCTGTCGCGTTTCGCGGGCGCCGCGCGCGAGCTGACGGGCGCGCTGATCGTCAATCCGATCGACATCGCGGGGATGGCCGAAGCGCTGTCGCGGGCGCTGTCGATGCCGCTCGCCGAACGGCGCGCGCGCTATGCGGACATGATCGCGCAACTGCGCGAGAACAACGTGTCGGTGTGGCGCGACAACTTCCTGCGCGATCTGCAGCACGCGTGACGCTCGTCCCGGCGCGCCGGGCGCCGGGTGCCGGACACCGGTTCGGCGGAACATGAAAAAAGCCGCAGTGCGTGATGCACTGCGGCTTTCTCTTTTGCGGGACGCGCGTGGTGGGACGTGCGCCGCGTCAGGCTGCGCGTTCGCCGGTCGGCGCGCCGCCGCCGTCGGGTGCTGCATGATGATGGCGGCCGTGCTGCTTCGCGAGCAGGTCGCGGTACAGGCCCGGGCGGTTGCGCAGGACTTCCGGGCTGCCGTCGTCGATCACCTTGCCGCTGCTCATCACGATGATCCGGTCGAAGTTGCGCAGCGTCGACAGGCGGTGCGCGATCGCGATCACCGTGCGGCCGACCATCAGCCGGTCGAGCGCGCTCTGGATCGCTTCCTCCGATGCGCTGTCGAGCGCGGACGTTGCCTCGTCGAGCAGCAGGATCGGCGCGTTCTTCAGGATCGCACGCGCGATCGCGATGCGCTGGCGCTGGCCGCCCGACAGCTTGACGCCGCGGTCGCCGACGATCGTGTCGTAGCCTTCGGGCATCGCCTCGATGAACTCCGCGCAGCGCGCGTCGCGCGCGGCGGCGAGCACTTCGTCGCGCGTCGCGTCGGGGCGGCCGTACGCGATGTTGTCGTAGATCGTCCGGTGCAGCAGCGAGATGTCCTGCGGCACGAGCGCGATCGCGTGGCGCAGGCTGTCCTGCGTGAGCGACTTCACGTCCTGGCCGTCGACCTTCACGACGCCGTCCTGCGTGTCGTAGAAGCGCTGCAGCAATGCGAGCACGGTCGACTTGCCGGCGCCGGACTTGCCGATCAGGCCGACGCGCTGGCCCGGTTCGATATGGAGGTCGAAGTGATCGAGGATCGCGCGACGATGCGGATACGCGAACGTCACGCGCTCGAAATCGACGCGCCCGCCGCGCGCCGCGAGCGCCACCGCATCGGAGCGGTCCGGCATCCCGTGCGGCTCGAGCAGCGTCTTCACTGCTTCGGACAGGCGCGCGATGTGCTGCGTGACGTCGACGAGCGCGACCGCGAGATCGCGCGTGCCGTGCAGGATCGTGAAGCCGAGCGAGCTGACGAGCACGATGTCGCCCGACGTTGCGCGGCCCTGGTCCCACAGCCACAGCGCCCAGCCGAGCAGGCCGGCGGACAGCATCGCGGTGATCACCGCGTGCAGCAGGCGCAGCTTTTCCAGATAGAGCAGGCTCTGCTGGCGCGCGTCCATCTCCGCCTTCACGGTCGCGCCGAAGCGCTTCTGCTCGCGCAGCGTCATCCCGAACGCGCGCACGAGGCCCATGTTGCCGATCACGTCGACGAGCTCGCCGTCGACCGCCGCCGCCTTCGCCGCGAACGTGTGATGGCGTGCGGAGCCGCGGCCCGCGAGCTTGAACAGCACGACGGACAGCACGGCCGAGCAGCCGAGCAGGCCGGCGGCCATCAGCGGGTTGACGACGATGATCATCAGGATCGCGCCCATCACCGCGATGCACGGCGGAAGCACGTTCCACGCCATCGTGTTCTCCGACGTGTAGACGGCGTTCGACGTCGCGGTGATGCGGCTCGCGAGCGTACCGGGCTGCTTCTCGGAGTAATAGGTCGGTGAGTGGCCGATCAGGTACTGAAACAGGTCGCGCCGCAGGTCGCCGGTGACCGCGACGAACGTATGCGCGGCGGCCCAGCCGCCGACCCGCCACAGCAGGTTGTCGGCGGCGATCAGCCCGACGAGCAGCGCGAATGCGCTCCACAGCGGGCCCGGATGGTGGCGGCCGGTCGCGAGCACGTCGATCAGGTGCTTGATCGCGTATTGCGAGCCGAGTGCGCAGCCGACGGCGGCCAGCACGCTGACGAGCACGATCAGGTGCGCGACCGGATGCAGGCGGATGTAGCGGAACAGGAACGCGAGCGGACGGTGCGCGTAGCTCGACAGCTTCGCGTTGTAGGCGTTGCGCTGGGCAGGGGTGAGAGCTTCCAAAATGTGCGTGCGGTGAATCGATGGTTGAACGTCGCGGCCGGATCGCCTGCAGGATTTCGTCCCGACGTAATCCGCCATTGTAAACAACGCCCGGCATCGCGCCGCGCGAATCTTGCCGTCGGCAGAGGGCGCACGTTCAATTTTGAGATAAAATCCGGCATCCCGTGCTGCGCGCGACGCACCGTAATTTCGGTGCCGGATCACGCCGTACGCGGCGAGGGATGCCGAAAAAGGCCTTCCACTCTAGAACGGACACCCAAGTCCGCGGGTTGCAAAGTGTTGCCGCTTTGTAACAAAGTAAAGAGTTTGAAATGTCGTGCGCCGTCTCGGGATTAACCCTAGATAATCGGCTCCGGGTTCGCGTCTTGGTCTTTTTACGAACCCCTGTCAACGGGTCTTCGTTTCAAACGTTCTATGCCTGTCGCGTCGCCGACGCTCCTTGAGCAGCGCGGGTTCGACGCTGCCAGCAGGCCAATTCGTCCGATGTCTGGATGACATGCATCCCGCCGGGATCGCCGGCAGGCTGCCGACCCAAGCCTGGTTTATTGCCGATTTTTTAGGAGTTACGCATGCGAATCGCCCAAATCGCTCCGTTGCACGAAGCGGTTCCCCCGAAGCTGTACGGTGGTACCGAACGGGTGGTGTCCTACCTGACCGAAGCACTCGTCGATATGGGGCATGACGTCACGCTCTTCGCGAGCGGCGATTCGCAAACGTCGGCGAAGCTCGAAGCCGTCTGGCCGCAGGCGCTGCGCCTCGACCCGACGATCCGCGACGTGATGGCCCCGCACATGCTGCTGCTCGAGCAGGTGCGCCGCCGCGCGGACGAGTTCGACGTGCTGCACTTCCACATCGACTACTATCCGTTCCCGCTGTTCTCGCGCCAGCCGGTGCCGCATCTGACGACGCTGCACGGCCGCCTCGACCTGCCGGAACTGCAGCCTATCTTCAATACGTTCAGCGACGTGCCGGTCGTGTCGATCTCCGACAACCAGCGCATCCCGCTGCAGCAGGCGAACTGGCTGCAGACGACCTACCACGGCCTGCCCGAAAACCTGCTGACGCCGATCCCGGACGTGAAGCCGAGCTACCTCGCGTTCCTCGGCCGTATCTCGCCGGAGAAGCGCGTCGACACGGCGATCCGCATCGCCGAGCAGGCCGGCATGCCGATCAAGATCGCCGCGAAGCTCGACAAGGCCGATCGCGCGTACTACGAAGAGAAGATCAAGCCGCTGTTCTCGCTGCCGCACGTCGAGTACATCGGCGAGATCAGCGAATCCGAGAAGACCGAATTCCTCGGCAACGCGCATGCGCTGCTGTTCCCGATCGACTGGCCGGAGCCGTTCGGCCTCGTGATGATCGAGGCGATGGCGTGCGGCACGCCGGTGATCGCGTTCAAGCGCGGCTCGGTGCCGGAAGTGATCGACAACGGTGTGTCGGGCTTCGTCGTCGAGGACGAGCTGTCGGCTGTCGCCGCGGTCAAGCGCCTGAACACGCTGCCGCGTGAGAAGGTCCGTGCGGCGTTCGAAGCGCGCTTCTCGTCGAAGGTGATGGCACAGAACTACGTGAAGGGCTACGAAGAGCTGCTGCGCCAGAAGCGCCGCACCGTGCTGCGCGAAGTCAACGCAGGCTGATCGCCGCCGCCGCCGGCCGGATTTCGTCGGCCGGCCGTCGCATCGACGCCCCGTCCGGGTTTTCCGGCGGGGCGTTGTCACATATGCAGCGCCAATCTGTTGTATTCTCGCCGCGCCCGGCGGACATGAACACGCCGAACGCGGTCGATCACACGAGCCGTTCGTCTGTCCAGACGGTAATGTCCCTATAATGGCCGTGCCGCGAAATCCGGCCCCGCAGATCATCGAGAGGAGAGCAGTCTTGGCGAGAACGAAATCCACGCGCGCAGCCCCGGCCCCCGGCGCCGGCGTGATCTTCGCGTTGCGCGCGATCGGTCTCGTGCTGCTCGCGCGGTGGCTGTTCTCGATGTCGGAGATGGGCTATCGCGAGTCGCTGTCGGCGATGGCGTCGTCGCCGTGGGCATTCGTCTACCTCGTGCTGATGTTCCTGCTGCTCGCGTTGCCGGGCGCGGCCGCGCGTGCCGAGCGTCCGTTCCATCCGTTGCCGCAATGGCTGCGCCAGGCGCTCCGCTTCTTTGCACTGATCGGTTTCCTGTTCGCAGTCTGGTCGATCGGCGCGTACGGGCTGGTGGCCGGCTGGCGCCGCGCGCTGCACGCGGTGACGGCGACCAACGGCTGGCTCATCGCCGCGCCGGCGCTGTATGCGGCCGTCGTCTGGATCTGCCGGCCGCGGCCGCTATGGCGCACCAACGTCGCCGCGCGACGCTTCGCGGTCGGCCGCTACGCGATCTCCATCGATACCCTCACGCGCACCGCGATTGTGTGGATGGAAAGCCGCAAGGTCGGCCAGTACGATGCGCGCGAGCTGTCGGTGCGCTGGCCGAATGGGGCAGCGACCGTTGCGGACGATCCGCCGGGCGGTGATGCGTCGGGTAGTGATGCGTTGGGCGGCGCTCCGTCAGGCGGCTCTGCATCAGGCGGCGCCGCGCAGGGCGGCAGGCCGCAGGGCACGCCGCCGCGCCGCGCCAGCTTGTTCAAGCGGCCGAAGGTGGAGCTGTTGTGGGATTCGCCCGCGGCCGTCGGCCATAACCGGCAGATCGTGATGCGCGCGCCGCTCGCGACCGATGGCGACCGCGTCGCCGCGCTCGCACTCGACGCGGCGCTCAAGCAGATCCACTGATCGGGCTCGCGCGCCGGGCGCAGCCAGCCGGCAAAGGACGCGCAATGATCGTTCGCGGGTTGCCGGCGGCCTTCACCTGAGCGCATTCGGCGTCGCGCTTGCCGCGCTCAGCGCACGAGGCACGGGCGCTTGTTGTTGAACGTCCACCCAGGGATCAGGTACTGCATCGCCGCCGCGTCGTCGCGCGCGCCGAGGCCATGCTGCCTGTACAGTTCATGCGCGACCGCGACTGCGTCCATGTCGAGTTCGATCCCGAGCCCCGGACGCTTCGGCACTTCCACCAGTCCGTTCTCGATCTTCAGCGGCTCGCGCGTGAGGCGCTCGCCGTCCTGCCAGATCCAGTGCGTGTCGATCGCGGTGACCTTGCCCGGTGCGGCTGCCGCGACGTGCGTGAACATCGCGAGCGATACGTCGAAGTGGTTGTTCGAGTGCGAGCCCCAGGTCAGGTCCCAGTCGCGGCACATCTGCGCGACGCGCACGGAACCCTGCATCGTCCAGAAGTGCGGATCGGCGAGCGGAATGTCGACCGCGTGCAGCTGCACCGCATGGCCCATCTGCCGCCAGTCGGTCGCGATCATGTTGGTCGCGGTCGGCAGCCCCGTCGCGCGGCGGAATTCCGCCATCACCTCGCGGCCCGAGTAGCCGTTTTCAGCACCGCACGGGTCCTCCGCATAAGCCAGCACGTGATGGAGGTCGCGGCACAGCCGCACGGCCTCGTCGAGCGACCACGCACCGTTCGGGTCGAGCGTCACGCGCGCGTCGGGGAAGCGTTCGGCGAGCGCGGTCACGGCCTCGACCTCGCGCGCGCCGTCGAACACACCGCCTTTCAGCTTGAAGTCGTTGAAGCCATAGCGCGCATGCGCGGCCTCGGCGAGCCGCACGACCGCGTCCGGCGTCAGCGCGGGTTCGTTGCGTACGCGCGTCCAGTCGTCGGTCGCGCCACTGCTGTCACGGTACGGCAGTGCGGTCTGCGTGCGGTCGCCGACGTAGAACAGGTAGCCGAGCATCTCGACGCGTTCGCGCTGCTGGCCTTCGCCGAGCAGCGCGGCGACCGGCACGCCGAGGTGCTGGCCGAGCAGGTCGAGCATCGCTGCCTCGAGCGCGGTCACCGCGTGGATCGTCGTGCGCAGGTCGAAGGTCTGCAGGCCGCGGCCGCCGGCGTCGCGGTCCGCGAAGCGGCGGCGCACGTCGTTGAGCACCGCATGATGGTTGCCGACCGGCTGGCCGACGACGAGCGCGCGCGCATCGTCGAGCGTGCGGCGGATGCTCTCGCCGCCCGGCACTTCGCCGACCCCGGTGCGACCCGCGCTGTCCTTCAGGATCACGAGATTGCGGGTGAAGAACGGGCCGTGCGCACCGCTCAGGTTGAGCAGCATGCTGTCGTGGCCGGCAACCGGGATCGCTTGCAGGTCGACGATGCGTGGCGTGTCGTGAACGGGCGGGGTAGTGGCGGCAGTCATGGGCGGCGTTGGCGAAAGGGGGAGCGGGGTGGGCGGCGTCGCGCACGGCAAAAGCTTTGCCGCGCGCGGCAGGAGGTGCGATCATTCGACAACCGACGTGCGCGGATCGTCTACGGACGCCGCACGACGCATGAATCCACGATAGCGGTGCGAAAGGCTCGATGCCAGGAGACGAATACAGCGATCATCAGTCGTCGGATGACTTGTGACGCAGTATAATGAATCATCGCCTTTCGCTCATACCCCGCGTAAACCCTCGGCTTACCGATACGATCATTCAATAAGGAACCGGCCACATGTCCGTGCCTACGCTCCCCGCAGCGCCGCGTCGTCGCGCGCGCAGCCTCGCACAAGATGTCGTCGACGCGCTGACTGCGCAGATCGAGAACGGCACGCTGCGTCCTGGCGACAAGCTGCCGACCGAAACCGAAGTGATGGCGACGCAGGGCGTGAGCCGCACGGTCGTGCGCGAAGCGATCTCGCGGATGCAGGCAAGCGGCCTGATCGAGACGCGCCACGGCATCGGCAGCTTCGTGCTCGAGCCGTCGCGCCGCCAGGCGCTTGGCATCGATCCCGCGACGATCACGACGCTGCGCGACGTGCTCGCGGTGCTCGAGCTGCGCATCAGCCTGGAAAGCGAATGCGCGAGCCTCGCCGCGCAGCGCGCGAACGACGCGGATCTCGCCGCGCTGCGGCGCGCACTCGACGCGATCGCGGCGGGCTCGGGCGGCGGCCGCGATACCGCGCAGCTCGACTACCAGTTCCACCTGCAGATCGCGCAATCGACCGGCAACCGGTATTTCGTCGACATCATGTCGCAGCTCGGCACATCGATCATCCCGCGCACCCGCGTGAATTCCGCGCGCTTCGCGGGCGACGATCTCGAGCGCTACGTCGGCCGGCTGAACCACGAGCACGAGGACATCTACGAGGCGATCGCGCGCCACGACCCGGAGGCCGCACGCGCCGCGATGCGCACGCACCTGACCAACAGCCGCGAGCGGCTGCGCCGCGCGCACGAAGCGGCCGAGGCCGAGCGGGGCGTGCACGCGGAATGATGCGCGACCAGGCGGCCGGCCCGGCAGGGCGGGACCGCCTTCGGTCAGACGGCTGGCCGGATGTTTTTAATGTCAGTCATCGTATAATATCGCCAGCTTGTCGGCTGGCAATGAACCTTCCCGGCGACGCGGCGGCCCGCAGCAAGCGGCAAGCGGCAAGCGGCAAGCGGCAAGCGGCAAGCGGCAAACCGCCAGCCGCCCGCGCGATCAACCCCCCTTCGTCACGATCGTCTTCCAGTCACCGCCCTTCACCTGGTACAGCGTCGACATCCCGCTCTTGAGCGAGCCGTCGTGCGCGAACGAGATGCGGCCGGTGATCCCTTCGAAATCGACTTTCCTGAGCGCCGGGCGATAGACCTTCGGGTCGGTCGAGGCGGCCGCCTGCATCGCCTTGATCGCCGCCCACGTGGCGTCGTAGCCGAACTGCGCGTACGACAGCACGTCGACGCCGAAGCGTTTCCTGAAGCGCTGCTCGAAGTCCTTCCCTTGCGGCAGTTCGTCGAGCGGCCGGCCGTATTCCCACGCCATCGCGCCTTCGGCGGCGGGTCCCGCGATCTTGATGAACTCGTTGTCCTTCACGCCGCCGCCGCCGACGAACTGCGCATTCAGCCCGAGCTGGCGCATCTGCTTGATGAAGTTCGCGGCGAGCGAATCGAGCCCGCCGAAGAAGATCAGGTCGGGATTCTTGCCCTTCAGGGTCGTGATCTGCGCGCGGAAGTCGACCGCCTGGTTGTTCGTGAATTCGCGCGCGACGATCGAGCCGCCGGCCGCCTTCACGGCCTTCTCGAATTCGTCCGCTTCGCCCTGGCCGAACGCAGTGCGATCGTCGACGATCGCGATGCGCTTGGCTTTTGTCACGTCGACCGCGTACTTGCCCGCGTTGCCGGCGTTCTGGCCGTCGGTCGCGATCACCATGAACATGTTCGCGAGCCCGCGCGACGTCAGCGTCGGGTTGGTTGCGGCCGGATCGATCACGGGGATGCCGGCCTTGTCGTAGACGACCGACGCCGGAATCGTCGTGCCCGAGTTGAAGTGGCCGACGACGACCGACACGCTCTGGTCGACGAGGCTTTGCGCGGCCTGCACGCCGATCCGCGGGTCGGCCTGGTCGTCCTGCACGACGAGGTCGAAGTGCACCGGCTTGCCGGCGATCTGCACCTTCTGCGCGGTGGCGTCGTCGAGCGCGAGCTGGACACCGTTCTGCAGGTCCTTGCCGTAGCCGGCGTTGACGCCGGTGAGCGGCGCGGCGAAGCCGACCTTGACGTCGGTTTCCCCGGCCGCCAGCGCGGCCTGGTGCGTGAACACCGCAAGTGCGGAGGCGAGCGACAGGGACAGCAGCGATGGGCGGAATGTCATGTTCGTTCCTTGGGCGGCGAGACACGAAAACGCGCGCAACAGCGCACGCGGGCGACGCTTCTGCGGGCCCGGCCGAACGTGGGCCCGAGCGTCTGACGACGAGTTATAGGGGGCCAAATTGGGCGAGTCTTGTCGATTCGGCGCACGAAACGTGCGGATTTCCGCACAATTCAGACGCGACAACGGAGAGCGGCGATGAGGGAATTCCCGCGCCGGAGACTGGCGGGGCGGGTGGGGCGAGCGCGGCGGCAGGCGCCGCGCCCGCAGCGACGGGGCACCGGCCGTATCGAACGGCCGGCGCATCGCGATGGCGCTACTGTGGCGTTATTCAGCCCCGGATTCCGACTGGGACCCGGACGCGTCGTCGGATTCGGACTCGGCGGCCGGCGCGGTCCGGATCAGCGGATCGCTCGTGCTCGGGCGGCCGGTTTCGACGTGGCCGGAGAAGCGGCGCAGGAAGCCGAGCGGCTTGCTGTCGGTGATGGTGAGGTCGTACCAGCCGTGGCTGCCGCGCAGGTCCCAGTAATCGTCGACCCGCGCGCCCGGCTCGAGGTCGAACACGCGCGGATGGGCGTGGCCATATGCGCTTGTGACCTTGAGCCGCACGGGCCGGTGGCCGCGGTTCATCAGGCGCAGCGTGATGTTGCCGTTCGCGACGTCGAAGCCGTAGATCACTTCAGGGTTGATGCTCGCGGGCCCGACCGCAAGCGCGGCGGGGCTGCGGAAGTGGCAGTAGAAGCCGTTCGGGCCGTACACGTCGAGGTCGTACAGGCCGAGTGACGGTGCCGGACTCCAGGTATCGGAGATTCGCTTGCCGGCTGCGGCCGTGTAGGTCCACGGGCCGTCGACACGGTTGCGCGCCTGGACCTGGAACGCCGCACCGGCGCTGCCGGTGTTCGCGAAGGTCAGCCGGAACTGGCCGCTCGCGTTGTCGATCCGGCCATACGCGAACAGCTCGTACGGCAGCGCGCGCGCCGGCCGCAGGCCGTGTTCCTGCTTCGGCAGATGCTGCTCGACGGGCGGAACCGGGATGTAGTCGGGATGGCGGTTGCGATCGGGCGGCGCGTAGCCGCTCGTGTCGGGCAGTTGCGGCCAGCTTGCGTCGGGCGTCGAGAAGTCGAATGCGGACGTCAGGTCGCCGCACACCGCACGGCGCCACGGCGACACGTTCGACGCGGTGACCGCGTACTGCGCGCCGAAGCGCGCCTCGATGAATTGCAGCAGCGACGTGTGATCGAAGGTCTGCGAGCAGACCCATCCGCCCTTGGTCCACGGCGACACGACCAGCATCGGCACGCGCGGCCCGAGGCCGTACGGGCCGGCCATGTGCGACGCGTCGCCGGGGAATGCCTCGTTGGTGGTCGCGACCGTCGACAGCCCGTTGTCGCGCGACTGCGGCGCGAACGGCGGCGGCACGTGGTCGAAGAAGCCGTCGTTCTCGTCGTAGGTGATGAAGAGCGCGGTCTTGCTCCACACGTCCGGGTTCGACACGAGCGCCGCCAGCACCTGCTCGATGTACCACGCGCCGTAGTTCGCCGGCCAGTTCGGGTGCTCGGAGTACGCTTCCGGCGCGCAGATCCACGATACCTGCGGCAGCGTGCCGTTCTTCACGTCCTGCTGCAGGATGTCGAACAGCGTGCCGCCAGCGCTGATGTTGGTGCCGGTGCGCGCGTTGTCGTACAGCGGCGTGCCGGGCAGCGCGGTGCGGTACTGGTTGAAGTAGAGCAGCGAGTTGTCGCCGTAGTTGCCGATATACGGGTTCTGCGTCCAGCCCCACGAGCCGTTCGCGTCGAGCCCGGTGCCGACGTCCTGGTAGATCTTCCACGACACGCCCGAGTTCTGCAGCACTTCCGGATAGGTCGTCCAGCCGTAACCCTTCTCGTCGTTGCCGAGCACGGGGCCGCCGCCGATGCCGTCGTTGCCGACATAGCCGGTCCACATGTAGTAGCGGTTCGGGTCGGTCGAGCTCGGGATCGCGCAGTGGTACGCGTCGCAGATCGTGAATGCGTCGGCGAGCTGGTAGTGGAACGGGATGTCGTCGCGCTTCAGGTACGCCATCGTCGTCGTGCCCTTGTTCGGCACCCACTGGTCGTAGCGGCCCTTGTTCCACGCGGCGTGCATGTCCTGCCAGCCGTGCGGCAGGTCCTGCAGGAACTGCATGCCGAGCTTGTCCGCGCGCGGGTGGAACGGCAGCAGCTCGGCCGGGCCGACCGGCTGATGGAACACCGACTTGCCGTTCGCGAGGCGCAGCGGGCGCGGGTCGCCGAAGCCGCGCACGCCGCGCAGCGTGCCGAAATAATGGTCGAACGAGCGGTTCTCCTGCATCAGGATCACGATGTGCTCGATGTCGCGGATCGTGCCGGTGCGGCGGTTGGCGGGAATCGCGAGCGCGTCGCGGATCACGGGCGGGAACAGATTCAGAGTTGCGGCGCCGGCGGTGCCGGCGGCCAGACGCAGGAAGTCACGGCGATTCTTTTGGGTCATGTCTCGGTTCCGATACGGAAGGGAATGGACGCCTTGAAGCGGCGACTGGAATCGTCCGGACCGGGGCGGATTGCATGGCCCCGATCCGTGCCGCCGCGAGCATAGCGAGCGAACGGTGAAATTCGGATGAAGAAACGAAAACGTTTGCGCGACAGTTTTTTTGCGATAACGCGTCGTCACACGTCCGTGACCCACGCGCCGAACCACTCGCTCGGGCTCGCGATCTCGTCCTGCGCGGCGATGAGTTCGAGCTCGTAGCGGCGCGCGTCGTAGGTGGCCTTGACGACCGCGTGCACGGCCGCGAGCGTGTGCTCGAACGCCGCGCGCACCGAGTCGCCGCGCAGCCGCCGGGCGACGAAGATGGCGCTCGTCAGGTCGCCGACGCCGACCGGATGGCGCGGAAACGCGTACAGCGGACGCTGGCCGATCCATGCCTCCGTTTCGGTGACGGCCAGCATGTTGAAGCGGTCCGCCGGGCTGTTGCGGTCGTGCAGGTGTTTCACGAGGATGATCTGCGGCCCGCGGCGGATCAGCGCGCGGCATGCGTCGACCGCTTCCGGGACGGTCTCGATGCGGCGTCCGGCGAGCTTCTGCAGTTCGGTGTGGTTCGGCGACATGCCATCGGCAAGCGCGGGCATCTCGTGGACGATGAACTCCTCGACACCCGGTTCCGGGCGGATGCCGCCCGTCTGTCCCATCGCCGGATCGCAGAAGTACCACGCGTTCGGATTCGTCGCCTTGACCGCGCGGACGATCTCGACCGTCGCGCGCGCCTGCGCGGGGGAGCCGAGGAACCCCGACAGCACCGCGTCACAGCGCTTGAGCGCGCCGATCGCGGCGATGCCGTCGACGAGCTGCTCCATTTTCGGGGCGTCGATCGCGCTGCCGGCCCAGTGGCCGTACTGCATGTGGTTCGACAGCTGGACGGTGTTGAGCGGCCAGACATTCACGCCGAGGCGCTGCATCGGGAACACGGCCGCACTGTTGCCCGCGTGGCCGTAGATCACGTGAGACTGAATGCTGAGGACGTTTTTCATGGGTATTCGCCTGCACGCGGATCAGGGTCACGTCACACGATACCCGAGTTTCCCGCATGCGAGAAAGTCGCGCGGTCGCGGACTGTTGCGCGCTGTCGTCAGCGCGACCGCGTAGAATCGCGGGGCGCGGCGCTGTCCGCGTGCGTTTCCACTTATCGTGTCCGTCATGCTTTCGATTTGCAAGATGTTGTCCGCCTCACGTGCCGCCGTGCTCGGCGCGTGCTTCGCCGCCGCGTGCGCGGCGTCCGTCGCGACTGCGGCGACGCCCCCGTCGGGCGGCACCGACGAGCCCGCTTACGGTCCGCGGCTGGAGGGCTTCACGTATCCGGAGCCCGTGCACCGCTATGCGTTCGTGTCGCAGCGCGAGACCCTCGAGATGATGTACATGGACGTGCAGCCCGGCCATCCGAACGGCCGCACCGTCGTGCTGCTGCACGGGAAGAACTTCTGCGCGGCAACCTGGGAGGAATCGATCGCGGTGCTGAGCCGTGCCGGCTATCGCGTGATCGCGCCCGACCAGATCGGCTTCTGCAAGTCGTCGAAGCCCGAGCGCTACCAGTACAGCTTCCAGCAGCTCGCGCACAACACGCATGCACTGCTCGAGTCGCTCGGCGTGAAGAGCGCGACGCTCGTCGGCCATTCGACGGGCGGCATGCTTGCGATCCGCTACGCGCTGATGTACCCGAAGGCGACCGAGCAGCTCGTCCTCGTCGACCCGATCGGCCTCGAGGACTGGAAGGCGCTCGGCGTGCCGCCGCTGTCGATCGACTACTGGTATGCGCGCGAGCTGAAGACGACGGCCGACGGCATCCGCCGCTACGAGCAGGGGACGTACTACGCGGGCAAGTGGTCGCCCGCGTACGAGCGCTGGGTGCAGATGCTCGCCGGGATGTATCGCGGGCCCGGTCGGGACGCGGTCGCGTGGAATTCGGCGCTGGTCTACGACATGATCTTCACGCAGCCGGTTGTCTACGAGTTCGGCGCGATCCGCGTGCCGACGCTGTTGATGGTCGGCGACAAGGACACGACCGCGATCGGCAAGGACGTCGCACCGCCGGATCTCCACGCGAAGCTCGGGCACTATCCGGAGCTCGCGAAGCGTACGCAGGCGGCGATTCCCGGTGCGCAGCTCGTCGAGTTCCCGGCGCTCGGCCATGCGCCGCAGCTCCAGGATCCGGACACCTTCCACAAGGCGCTGCTCGACGGGCTCGCGCAGGTGCATCCGCAGTGATGTAGATGCAGGTGCGCCGGGCGCGTCCCGGCGCACTGGCGCACTGGCGCACTGGCGCACTGGCGCCGGCGCCGGCGCCGGCGCCGTGGCTGGTGCCGTCGACGGCACCGTGGCCGGTTTAGCGCGCTTCGCTCGCGAGCTCGTCGCGGATCTGCGCGGCAAGCTCGAACGACCGCAAGCGCGCCGCGTGGTCGTAGATCTGCGCGGTGATGATCAGCTCGTCCGCGCCGGTCTGCGCGATCCGGTCGCGCAGCCGGTCGCGCACGGTGTCACGCGAGCCGACCGCGGCGAACGACAGCGCATGCGCGACGTTCGCGAGCTCGAGTTCGTTCGCTTCGAGCACGTCGACGGGCGGCGGCAGCTTGCCCGGCGTGCCGCGGCGCAGGTTCAGGAACTGCTGCTGCAGCGACGTGAACAGGTGCCGCGCGTCGTCGTCGGTATCCGCCGCGAACACGTTCACGCCCACCATCGCATGCGGTTTCGGCCACGCGGCCGACGGCCGGTACTGCGCGCGGTACAGTTCGAGCGCGCGCATCAGGTAGTCCGGCGCGAAATGCGACGCGAACGCGAACGGCAGGCCGAGCATCGCGGCGAGCTGTGCGCTGAACAGGCTCGAGCCGAGCAGCCAGACCGGCACGTCGAGCCCGGCGCCAGGCACCGCGCGCACGCGCTGGCCGGGCGCCGGTTCCGCGAAGTAGCGGAGCAGCTCGGCGACGTCGTCGGGGAACGTGTCGGCGCTGCCGATCAGGTCGCGGCGCAGCGCGCGCGACGTGGTCTGGTCGGTGCCGGGCGCGCGGCCGAGGCCGAGATCGATCCGGCCCGGGTACAGCGACGCGAGCGTGCCGAACTGCTCGGCGATCACGAGCGGCGCATGGTTCGGCAGCATGATGCCGCCGGAGCCGACGCGGATCGTCTGCGTGCCGCCCGCGACGTGGCCGATCACGACGGCGGTCGCGGCGCTCGCGATGCCGGGCATGTTGTGGTGCTCCGCGAGCCAGTAGCGGCGGTAGCCCCAGCGCTCGGCGTGCTGCGCGAGATCGAGGGTGTTGCGGAATGCCAGCGCGGCGTCGGCGCCGGCCGGAATGGGGGCAAGATCGAGTACGGAAAACGGAGTCATCGGATGGCCTTCGAACGGGGTCGCGCGGTGATGCGCGGACGCAACAGATCGGTCGATTTTGCCAAAGGGTGCCGGAACGTGCTGACGGCGCGCGGATACCCCTGACGACATCAGGGGTGCGTGAAATACGATTTCCGATTGTTTCCAAAATTGCTGTAATGATCGGTAAATTACCGATTTTTACGAAGATTGGGTACGAAACCGTACGGAGACACAAAAAAGCACGAAAGGCCTTCGCACGAAGACTGCAATACGCCTGCAAAGCGCTTACGCTAAGGTGAACGGGATTGCACCGGAATGGTTCTTCTTTTCGGGAATGTGCCGATTTTGCACCAGTCCGTTGCCTGGGTCGCCAAGCGCTCGATGCCGCTGACTGCTAAAATCCGGCGCTTGTCCATGTCTTGCTGACTGACAGGACCGTTACCGTTCATCTTCCTGCGTCCCGCCCGGGCGTCGCGCGGGGAGTGCCTCGCAAGAGGGGGCATGGCCGTTTTCGGGTATGGAGTCCCCCCATTCAGACGCTGCCGGAACAAGGAGTCGGGTCGTGCCCGCGTTCGTCCCAATCGGATCACCCAGTACACACACCATCGATGCCCGCCGCGGTTCCGCCGCCGGAGGGCGCCTCGCATGACGCCTGCCGCAACGCTCATCGACTGGCTGCTGATCGCGTTCACGCTCGCCGCTGCCGGCTATGCGCTCGTCGCGGCGTTCGCGCCGCGGCCGCGCACGCCGCGCACGGCCGCGCGCGACGGCTTCGATCCCGTCAGCGTGCTGAAGCCGCTGTGTGGCGCGGAGCCGCACCTGTACGAGAACCTCGCGACCTTTTGCGAACAGCGCCACCCGCGTTACGAGGTGCTGTTCGGCGTCGCGTCGGCGGGCGACCCGGCGGTTGCGGTCGTCGAGCGGCTGCGCGCGGACTACCCTGAATGCGACATCACGCTCGTGATCGACGCGCGCGTGTACGGCAAGAACCTGAAGGTCAGCAACCTGATCAATCTCGCCGAGCGGGCGAAGTACGGGCGCATCGTGATCGCCGACAGCGACATCGCGGTGAAGCCCGATTATCTCGAGCGCGTGACGGCGCCGCTCGCCGATGCGTCGGTCGGCGTCGTCACGTGCCTGTATCATGCGCGCAGCGTCGGCGGATTCTGGACGCGGATCGGCGCGCAGTTCGTCGACGCATGGTTTGCGCCGTCGGTGCGGATCACGCACCTCGGCCGCTCGAGCCGCTTCGGTTTCGGCGCGACGCTCGCGCTGACGCGCGACACGCTCGACCGGATCGGCGGCTTCAAGGCGCTGAAGGACGAGCTGGCCGACGATTTCTGGCTCGCCGAGCTGCCGCGCCGGCTCGGCCGGCGCACGGTGCTGTCCGAGGTCGAGGTCGCGACCGACGTGATCGAAGCGTCGTTCGGGCCGCTCTGGCACCGCGAGACGCGCTGGCTGCGCACGATCCGGTCGCTGAACCCGGCCGGTTTTGCGTTCCTGTTCATCACGTTCACCGCGCCGTGGCTCGCGATCGGCGCGGGGCTCGCGCTGCGTCTGGATGGCACGTTCGCCGGCACGCTGGTGGGCACGGCCGCCGCTGCGGGCACGTTCGGGCGGCTCGTGCTGCATGCGCGCGGCGAAGACGGCTGGCGCGCGTTCTGGCGCGATCTGCCGCTCGTCGCGGTGCGCGACACGCTGCTCGCGCTCGAGTGGCTCGTCGCCGCGTTCGGCACGCAGGTCGTGTGGCGCGGTGCGAGGATGACGGTCGTCGGCGGCGAGCGCGCGACGGCCGTGGAGGGCGTCGACGGCCGCTGAGCGGCGTCGCACGTACCAACCCCAATTCCGAGAGCGGGCGCCCGTGTGGGCGGCCCGCGGTTTTTTTTACTAGATTCTTGAAACGAACTCGAACTATGCAGGCTACCGGAGCATTCATGAAAACCCTGTTCTTGCAGGCCCCTTCGTACGACGGCTTCGACGGCGGCGCCGGGTCCCGCTACCAGGCGAAGCGCGAAATCCGTTCCTTCTGGTACCCGACGTGGCTCGCGCAGCCGGCCGCGCTCGTGCCGGGCAGCCGCGTGCTCGATGCGCCGGCCGACGGCCTGTCGGTCGAGGAAACGCTGAAGATCGCGAACGACTACGACCTCGTGATCATCCACACGAGCACGCCGTCGTTCCCGACCGACGCGATGTTCGCGCAGGACCTGAAGAAGATGAAGCCGTCGATGCTGGTCGGCATGGTGGGTGCGAAGGTGATGGTCGATCCGCACAACTCGCTTACGGCGAGCGAGGCAATCGACTTCGTGTGCCGCGAGGAATTCGACTACACCTGCAAGGAAATCGCCGAAGGCAAGCCGTTCCCACAGATCAAGGGCTTGAGCTGGCGCGCGAAGGACGGCTCGATCGAGCACAACGAAGCGCGTCCGATCCTCGAGAACATGGACGAACTGCCGTTCGTGGCGCCCGTCTACAAGCGCGACCTGAAGATCGACAACTACTTCATCGGCTACCTGAACTATCCGTACGTATCGATCTACACGGGCCGCGGCTGCAAGTCGCGCTGCACCTTCTGCCTGTGGCCACAGACGGTCAGCGGCCATCGCTACCGCACGCGCTCGGTCGAGAACGTGCTCGCGGAAGCGAAGTGGATCCGCGACAACATGCCGGAAGTGAAGGAACTGATGTTCGACGACGACACCTTCACCGACGACCTGCCGCGCGCTGAAGCCATCGCCATCGGCCTGGGCAAGCTCGGCATGACGTGGTCGTGCAACGCGAAGGCGAACGTGCCGTACAAGACGCTGAAGGTCATGAAGGAAAACGGCCTGCGCCTGCTGCTGGTCGGCTTCGAATCCGGCGACGACCAGATCCTCGTGAACATCAAGAAGGGCGTGCGTACCGATTTCGCACGCCGCTTCAGCGCGGACTGCAAGAAGCTCGGGATCAAGATCCACGGCACCTTCATCCTCGGCCTGCCGGGCGAGACGCAGGAAACCATCAAGAAGACGATCGAGTACGCGAAGGAAATCAATCCGCACACGATCCAGGTGTCGCTCGCCGCGCCCTATCCGGGCACGACGCTCTACAAGCAGGCCGTCGAAAACGGCTGGATGGAAGAGAACAAGACCATCAACCTGGTGAGCAAGGAAGGCGTGCAGCTCGCGGCGATCGGCTATTCGCACCTGTCGCGCGACGAGATCTATCACCACCTCGAGCAGTTCTATCGCCAGTTCTACTTCCGTCCGTCGAAGATCTGGGAAATCGTCCGCGAGATGCTGACGAGCTGGGACATGATGAAGCGCCGTCTGCGCGAGGGCGTGGAATTCTTCCGTTTCCTGCGCGCGCACGAGGCCTGATTCGTGACGACCGAGCGGGCGGCGCGGGCGCTCATCTTCACCGCGGACGACTTCGGGCTGCATCCGCGCGTCAACGCGGCGGTCGAGCGCGCGCATCGCGACGGCGTGCTGAACGCCGCGAGCCTGATGGTCGCCGCGCCGGCCGCGGCCGATGCGATCGAACGCGCGCGGCGGCTGCCGTCGCTCGCGGTCGGCCTGCATCTCGTCCTCGCGGACGGCCCGGCCACGCTGCCCGCGCATGAAATCCCCGCGCTCGTCGGCGCCGACGGGCGGTTTGGCGACGCGATGGCGAAGGACGGCTGTCGCTTCTTCTTCCTGCCGCACGTGCGTGCGCAACTGCGCCGCGAGATCCGCGCGCAGTTCGACGCGTTCGCGGCGAGCGGCCTGCCGCTCGACCACGTGAACGCGCACAAGCATTTCCATCTGCATCCGACCGTGCTGTCGATGATCATCGAGATCGGCCGCGACTACGGGCTGCGCGCGGTGCGGCTGCCTTACGAGACGAGTGCGCCCGCGCTGCTCAAGCCGTGGATCGCGCTCGTGCGCGCGCGGCTCGACCGTGCCGGGATTGCGCACAACGACTACGTGGTCGGCATCGAGCACACGGGCGGGATGGACGAGGCGGTGCTGCTCGACGCGCTCGCGAAGCTGCCGCCGGGCGTCGGCGAGATCTACTGCCATCCGGCCGAGGCCGGCGACGGTCCGATCACGCCGACGATGGCCGGCTATCGTCCGGTCGACGAACTGGATGCGCTGCTGTCGCCGCGCGTCGCCGCCGCGCTGAAGGCGGCGGGCGTCGCGACCGGCGGCTTTGCCGACGTGTTCGGCCAGCCTTCGCCGTCGCGCGCACCGCGCGCGGCGCGCCAACCGGGAGCGCAGCCGTCGTGAGCAAGTGGATCAAATGGCTCGGCTGGCCGATCGGCATCGGGCTCCTGCTCGTGCTGGGGCTGCATGAAGGTGTCGGCGACGTCACGCAGATGATCGGCCGCGCGGGGTTCGCGCTGCTGTGGCTCGTGCCGTTCCATGCGCTGCCGCTGCTGCTCGACGCATATGCGTGGCACCTGCTGCTCGACAAGCGCAGCTCGCTGCCGTTCCTGTGGTGGATCGCGACCGTGCGCGAGGCCGTCAACCGGCTGCTGCCGGTGGTCGGGATCGGCGGCGAGCTCGTCGGCATCCGGCTCGCGCGCTGGCAGGTGCCGGACGCGAGCCGCGTGACCGCGTCGGTGATCGTCGAGGTGCTCGTCACGATCGTCGTCCAGTACGCGTTCGCGGCGCTCGGCCTCGTGCTGCTGCTCGCGTCGACGCACGAGATGAGCGGCGGCACGATCGGCCTTGCGCTCGTGCTGTCGCTGCCGCTGCCGGTGCTCGGCGTGGTGCTGATGCGGCGCGGCGGGATCTTCCATGCTATCGAGCGGTTCGCGAGCCGGCTGCTCGGCGATTCGCACCGGCTGCTGCAGGGCGTCGACGGCAAGCGCCTCGACGCGGACATCGACGCGCTGATGTCGCGCACGGGGCTCCTGTTCAGCGCATTCTTCTGGCAATTGGCCGGCTATGCGGTCGGTGCGCTCGAGATCTACTGGGCGCTCGAACTGCTCGGCCATCCGGTGTCGATCGGCGGCGCGCTCGCGATCGAGGCGATGACGCAGGCCGCGCGCCACGCGGCGTTCATGGTGCCGGGCGGCCTCGGCGTGCAGGAGGCGACCGTCGTGCTGCTCGCGCAGATGTTCGGCGTCGACCGCGACACGGCGCTGTCGCTCGCGCTCGTGAAGCGCGCGCGCGAGGTCGTGTTCGGCTGTCTCGCGCTCGGCTCGTGGCAGCTCGCGGAGCTTGCGCATACGCGCCGCAGGATCAACGCGCCCGTGCCGCGTGCGCCGCAGCCGGCGCGTGCGCACGCAACAGAAACAGCATCGGAAGCCGAAACCGAAACGATGCACTGAACGAGACGGGCCGCGCGCCCGTCTCGCGCTTTTGGCGCCACGCGGGTATGCTTGCCGCGTGTTTGTCCCGATGCGGCTTGCTCCCGATGATTTTCCGTTTCCGGCTGTTCCCCGTCGCCGTAGTGGCCGCAATGCTGGTGTTATCCGGTTGCGACGACCAGCAAAGCGAGTTCAACGTGCAACGTCTCAAGGATTTCTTCAACGCGATCAAGCCTGCGCCGCTGTTGCTGAAGGGGCTGAAGCCCGGCGAATCGACCGAGGCCGACATCCGCGGCACGATGGGCAAGCCGGACACCGAGCGGGTGTTCACCGACGGTTCGAAGCGCCTCGAGTATCCGCGCGGCCCGATGGGCAATCAGACCTGGTTCGTCGACATCGACGCGAACGGGCGCTACACGGGCGCGACGCAGGTGCTCACCGCGGCCAACTTCGCGAAGGTGCAGCCCGGGATGAGCGAGGACGAGGTGCGGCGCCTGCTCGGCAAGCCGTGCGAGATCGCGGAGTATCCGCTGAAGCCCGAAATCGTCTGGAGCTGGCGCTGGCTCGAGGACGGCGTCAACACCGACGCATTCTTCAACGTGCATTTCGGCCCCGACGGCCTCGTCTATACGACGTCGCGCTCCGACATTCTGAAAGGGCACTGACCCAGTGACCGCCCCCCGGCGCTATATCGAAAAAGCGACCGGAAAATTGCAAAAAGTCCGCTTCCCGGCGTGTAGTCCAACTGTCAGGGAGCGGCTTTTTTCCTTTTGAAACAGCCGTGTAGCGGGGTATTGCGAGCGCCGCCCCGGATTGTTGCGATGCAGCAATGCGACGCACGGTGATTTGAGACAATCATTTCCGCTTGCGACTATCCGCGTCAGCCCGGCGCGGGACACGCATGCGCGCCGGCTTTCATTCCAACTCTGGAGACGCGCGTGTTTCTTTACGGCTTTGGTCCCGTCCTCTGGGCCGGCACCGTGCAGACGATCGAGCTGTCGGTGCTGTCGCTCGCCACTGCGGTGGCGCTGGGGCTGATCGGCGCGGTGGCGAAGCTGTCGCACAACCGGTTTCTGCGTTCGATCGCGACCGGTTATACGACGCTGATCCGCTCGGTGCCCGATCTCGTCCTGATGCTGCTGCTGTTCTACAGCATGCAGATCTGGCTGAACCAGTTCACCGACCTCGTCGGCTGGGATCAGATCGACATTGACCCGTTCATTGCCGGCGTGCTGACGCTCGGCTTCATCTACGGCGCGTATTTCACCGAGACGTTTCGCGGTGCGTTCCTGTCGGTGCCGCGCGGCCAGCTCGAGGCCGGCGCGGCGTACGGGATGAGCGGGCTGCGGGTGTTCGTGCGGATCATGTTCCCGCAGATGATGCGCTTCGCACTGCCGGGCATCGGCAACAACTGGCAGGTGCTCGTGAAGGCGACCGCGCTCGTGTCGATCATCGGCCTCGCCGACGTCGTGAAGGCGGCGCAGGACGCGGGCAAGAGCACGTTCAACATGTTCTTCTTCATCCTCGTCGCGGCGCTGATCTATCTCGCGATCACGACCGTTTCCAACCTCGTGCTGATGCAGCTCGAGAAACGTTATTCCACGGGCGTGCGCCACGCAGACCTATGATCGAAATTCTCCAGGAATTCGGCCAGGCGTTCCTTTACTGGGACGGCCAGCGCCTGTCGGGCCTTGCGGTCACGCTGTGGTTGCTCGTCGCGTCGATTTCGTTCGGCTTCGTGTGCGCGGTGCCGCTCGCGGTCGCGCGGGTGTCGAAGAAGAAGTGGGTGTCGATGCCGGTGCGCTTCTACACGTACGTGTTCCGCGGCACGCCGCTTTACGTGCAGCTTCTGCTGCTCTATACGGGCATGTACAGCCTGGAATTCGTGCGGTCGCATTCGCTGCTCGACGCGTTCTTCAGGAGCGGCTTCAACTGCGCGATTCTCGCGTTTGCGCTGAACACCTGCGCGTACACGACCGAGATCTTCGCCGGTGCGATCCGCGCGATTCCGCACGGCGAGGTCGAGGCGGCGCGCGCGTACGGGATGACACCGTTCACGATGTATCGCCGCGTGATCCTGCCGTCGGCGCTGCGCCGTGCGCTGCCGCTGTACAGCAACGAGGTGATCCTGATGCTGCACGCGACGACGGTTGCGTTCACGGCGACCGTGCCGGACATCCTGAAAGTCGCGCGCGACGCGAATTCGGCGACGTACATGGCGTTCCAGTCGTTCGGGATCGCCGCGCTGATCTATCTTGCGGTATCGTTCGCACTCGTCGCGGCATTTCGCCGTGCAGAGCGCCACTGGCTCGCGTATCTCGCGGCCGGCCGTCATTGATTTCACTTCGAGGAGAGCCAGATGGCCGAGATCACTCAAACGGGCGCTGCCTGCAAGCTTGCGGCGGTCGACATTCACAAGCGCTATGGTGACAACGAGGTGCTGAAGGGCGTGTCGCTGAACGCGAAGGCCGGCGACGTCATCAGCATCATCGGCGCGAGCGGCTCGGGCAAGAGCACGTTCCTGCGCTGCATCAATTTTCTCGAGCGGCCGAATGCGGGGCAGATCGTCGTCGACGGCGAGGCCGTGCGCACGAAGGCCGACAAGACCGGCGCGCTCGAGGTTGCCGACCACAAGCAGCTGCAGCGGATCCGCACGAAGCTCGCGATGGTGTTCCAGCACTTCAATCTGTGGGCGCATATGAACGTGCTCGAGAACGTGATGGAAGCACCCGTGCACGTGCTTGGCATCTCGAAGAAGGAAGCCGAGGATCGTGCGCGCGAGTACCTGGAGAAGGTCGGCTTGCCGCCGCGGGTCGAGAAGCAGTATCCGTCGCACCTGTCGGGCGGCCAGCAGCAGCGCGTCGCGATCGCGCGGGCGCTCGCGATGGATCCGGACGTGATGCTGTTCGACGAGCCGACTTCCGCGCTCGATCCGGAGCTCGTCGGCGAAGTGCTGAAGGTGATGCAGAAGTTGGCCGAGGAAGGCCGCACGATGATCGTCGTCACGCACGAGATGGGCTTTGCGCGCAACGTGTCGAACCACGTGATGTTCCTGCATCAGGGCCGGACCGAGGAGCAGGGCCATCCGTCGGAGGTGCTGGTGCGCCCGCAGAGCGAGCGCCTGAAGCAGTTCCTGTCCGGCAGTCTCAAGTAACGCAGCGCGGCAGGTCGCATACGTGGTACCGGTGTCCCGTCCCGCAGGCGCCACCCGCACGACGCAGGTGGCGATCGTCGCTTTGCCGCCCGTGTCGATGTCGGGCGTGGGTCCGATCGTCGATGCGTTGAGTCTCGCCAACGAGATCGATGGCCGGCTGCTGTACCGCTGGCAGGTGTGTTCGTGGGACGGGCGGCCGGTGCCGCTCGCCGGCGGCGCGCAATGGCATGCCGATGCGGCGTTCAATGACGCGGTGGCGTGCGACTGGTTGATCGTCGTTTCCGAGCGGTTCCAGCAGTTTGCCGACTACCGGTTGTTCCTGGCGAGCCTTGCGCGCGTCGGGCAGCGCACGCCGGTCGTGACGGGCATCCACCATGGCGTGTGGTGGCTGGCGATGGCCGGGCAGCTGTCCGGTTATCGCGTGAGCGTGAACTGGGAGACGTACCAGCAGTTTGCCGAGCAGTTCGAGCGTTCGATCGTCACGCAGCAGATCTTCGAGATCGACCGGGATCGGGCTACGTGCGCGGGCGGGCAGGCGACGGTCGATTTCATGCTCGCGATGATCGGCCGCGAGCACGGGCCGGAGCTGGCGGAGCGGATTGCGGATGCGCTCGGCGCCGGGACGTTGCGCAGCGGCGAGGAGCGGCAGCGGATTCCGTTCGTGACGGCCCCCGGGGAGCGGCATCCTCAGCTCAATGACGCGTTGCTGCTGATGGAAGCGAATATCGAGGATCCGTTGACGACGGATGAGATCGCCGGGTTGGTCGGGGTGTCGCGCCGGCAGCTCGAGCGGTTGTTTCGGCAGTATCTTGGTGCGATGCCGTCCAAGTATTACCTCAATCTGCGGTTGCTCAAGGCCAGGACGCAGTTGCAGCGGACCAGCAAGTCGGTCGTTCAGGTCAGTCTCGCCTGTGGGTTTTCTTCTGCTGCGCATTTTTCTAATGCGTACCGTGAGAGGTTTGGCGTGACGCCTCGCGAGGATCGGCGGGCGTGGCTCGAGAAGCAGACTGGGGGTGGCGCCGAACCTCGGGCTGGGGCGCTCGTCGAGCGCGAGAATAAATAAGGACTTAGCGGTCCTGGGGGCGCTTTTTGGGTGGTCTTTCAGCGGCGGGCGTGAAGCACCCGTAATCCTATCGGTCTATTTGTGTCGCCCCGCCCCGGGGAGGGGCGACCCAAATAGACCGACAAGAAATCGGGACCGAGCAAAAAAACACACGCACCCCCGCCGGAGGCAAAAAAAAAACGCCCGAGGCATCCCGATAGAACCCGTCGCAAATCTGCAAGACGCTTGCCCGCCCCTTACCTAAACTTGAACCTATTGTTTCAAGACCTCAACCGAAAGGAAGAAACCGCCATGACGACCCTGACCGTGAACCGCCAGACCTTCGACGAAGTGATGGTGCCGGTGTTTTCCCCCGCACCGTTCGTGCCGGACCGCGGCGAGGGCTCCCGCGTGTGGGACACGGCGGGTCGCGAGTACGTGGATTTCGCATGCGGCATCGCCGTGACGTCGCTCGGCCACGGCCACCCGGAACTGCTGAAGGTGCTCGACGAGCAAAGCCGCAAGCTCTGGCACATCGGCAACGGCTACACGAACGAGCCGGTGCTGCGCCTCGCGAAGCGCCTCGAATCGCTGACCTTCGCCGACCGCGCTTTCTTCGCGAACTCGGGCGCGGAAGCGAACGAAGCCGCGCTGAAGCTCGCGCGCCGCGTCGCGTTCGAACGCCACGGCGCCGACAAATACGAAATCATCTCGTTCGTGCAGTCGTTCCACGGCCGCACGTTCTTCACGGTCAGCGTCGGCGGCCAGCCGAAATACTCGGAAGGCTTCGGCCCGGTGCCCGAAGGCATCAAGCACCTGCCGTTCAATGACATCGAAGCCGCGAAGGCCGCAATCGGCGCGCAAACCTGCGCGGTGATCGTCGAACCCGTGCAGGGCGAAGGCGGTGTGATCCCCGCCGATCCGGCCTTCCTGAAGGCGCTGCGCGAAGCGTGCGACGCGCACGGCGCACTGCTGATCTTCGACGAAGTGCAGACGGGCGTCGGCCGCACGGGCCACTTCTACGCGTACATGGACACGGGCGTCACGCCGGACATCCTGACGACCGCGAAGGCGCTCGGCAACGGTTTCCCGATCGGCGCGATGCTGACGACGAAAGAACTGGCCGCCCACTTCAAGGTCGGCGTGCACGGCACGACCTACGGCGGCAACCCGCTCGCGTCGGCGATCGCCGACAAGGTCGTCGAACTGATCGGCGACCCGGCACTGCTCGAAGGCGTGCGCGAACGCAGCGTGCGCCTGAAGGGCGCGCTCGAGCGCATCAACGCACGCTTCGGCATCTTCAAGGAAGTGCGCGGCAAGGGCCTGCTGGTCGGCGCGGAACTCACGGCCGCATTCGACGGCCGGGCGAAGGACTTCGTGACCGCAGCCGCCGAGCACGGCGTGATCATGCTGATCGCAGGCCCGAGCGTGCTGCGCTTCGTGCCGTCGCTCGTGATTCCGTTCGACGTGCTCGACGAAGGCCTCGCGCGCTTCGAGAAGGCGGTCGAGCAGGTGGTCGCCGCTCAGGAAGCCACCGCGCGCTGAGGCGCGCACCCATCGCTGACAGGAACGACGATGCTATTTGTTCGCCCCGGCAAACTCACGGATCTCGATGCGCTCGCGCACATGGCGCGCACTGCGCAGCCGGTCCTGCACTCGCTGCCGCATGATCGCGCGGCGCTCGAGGCGCGTGTCGCGCTCTCGGAGGATTCGTTTCGCGCGGACGTCGACTTCCCCGGCGAGGAGTTCTATCTCTTCGTGCTGGAAGACGCCGCGACCGGCAAGCTGCTCGGCACCGCCAGCATCGTGGCGGCCGCCGGCTACTCCGAGCCGTTCTACGCGTTTCGCAACGACGCGCTGATCCACGCGTCGCGCGAGCTGCACGTGAACCGCAAGATCCACGCGCTGACGATGTCGCACGAGCTGACGGGCAAGAGCCGGCTCGCGGGCTTCTACGTCGATCCGTCGCTGCGCGGCGACGCGGCCGCGCACCTGATTTCCCGCGCGCGGATGATGTACATCGCCGCGAACCGCCGCCGCTTCACGCCCGAAGTGTTCACGTTGCTGCTCGGCGTGAGCGACGAGAGCGGCGCGTCGCCGTTCTGGGAAGCGGTGGGCCGCAAGTTCTTCGGCCGTGACTTCGCCGACGTCGACATCGCGTCGGGCGGCCGCAGCCGCACGTTCATCGCCGAAGTGATGCCCGGCTATCCGCTGTACGTGCCGCTACTGCCGGAAGCCGCGCAGCGCGTGCTCGGCGAGCCGAACGCCACCGCGCTGCTCGCGTACGACATCCACCTCGAGGAAGGCTTCGAGCCCGACCGCTTCGTCGACATCTTCGACGCGGGCCCGGTGCTGACCCAGCAGGTCGATCGCACCGCATGCGTGACGCACGCGGCCGAACGCACGGTGCGCGAGGCCGCGCGCCAGCAGGGCGACGTCGCGTACCTCGTGTCGAGCGGCAGCGGCGAATCGTTCCGCTGCGTGCTCGCGGACCTGCCGGCCGATGCCGGCAAGGACGCGCCGCTCGCCAGCGACGTGCGCGCGGCGCTCGACGTGAAGGACGGCGATGTCGTGCGCTGCGTGCCGCTGCACCAGCGCGATGACGAACATTCGAAGGGAGACGCAGCATGATCGTCGTTCGGGTCGTACAAACGGGCGATGTGGATGCGCTCGTGTCGCTCGCGAAGGAAACCGGTCCGGGCCTGACCACGTTCAAGCCCGACCGCGACGCGCTCGCCGCGCGCATCGAACGCACGCGCCGCACGCTCGAAGGGCAGGCCGCGCCGTCGGAAGCCGGCTACTTCTTCGTAATGGAAGACTCGACGACGGGCGACATCGCGGGCGTGTGCGGGATCGAATCGCAGGTCGGCCTCGAGCAGCCGTTCTACAACTACCGCGTGAGCACGGTCGTCCACGCGAGCCAGGAGCTCGGCGTATGGACGCGGATGTCCGCGCTGAACATCTCGCACGATCTGACCGGCTATGCGGAAGTGTGCTCGCTGTTCCTGAGCCCGCGCTACCGCACGGGCGGCGTCGGCGGCCTGCTGTCGCGCTCGCGCTTCATGTTCATCGCGCAGTTCCGCGAACTGTTTCCGGAACGCATCTGCGCGGAGCTGCGCGGCCACTTCGACGACGACGGCACGTCGCCGTTCTGGCGCGCAGTCGGTTCGCACTTCTACCAGATCGACTTCAACGCGGCGGACTATCTCAGCTCGCACGGCCGCAAGTCGTTCCTCGCGGAACTGATGCCGCGCTACCCCGTGTACGTCGACCTGCTGCCGCAGGACGCGCAGGACGCGGTCGGGCTCACGCACCGCGATACGCTGCCGGCGCGCAAGATGCTCGAGGCGGAAGGGCTGCGCTACCAGAACCACGTCGACATCTTCGACGCGGGCCCTGTGCTCGAATGCCACGTCAACGACCTGCGCACGGTGCGCGAGAGCGTCGTCGTGCCGGTCGCGATCGGCGTGCCCGATGCGGGCGAATCAGACGCGGGTGCGCCGAGATCGCTCGTGTCGAACACGTCGCTCGGCGATTTCCGCGTCGGCGTCGCGCCCGGCGTCATCGCGAACGGTACGTTCGTGCTGTCGGCCGTCGATGCCGCCGCGCTCGACGTGAAGGCCGGCGATCCGGTCCGCGTGCTGCCGCTCAAAGTCAAACAGGGATAAACGAATCATGACGGAACTCTTCATCGACGGCGCCTGGGTCGCAGGCTCGGGCCACGCCTTCGCATCGCGCAACCCGGGCACCGACGAAATCGCGTGGCAGGGCGCGAGCGCATCGGCCGCCGACGTCGATCGCGCGGTCATCAGCGCGCGCCGTGCGTTCGCCGACTGGTCGGCGCTCGCCTTCGAAGCGCGCTGCGAAATCGCGAAACGCTTCGCCGCGCTGCTCAACGAGCGCAAGGAAGCGCTCGCCGCCGCGATCGGCCGCGAGACCGGCAAGCCGCTGTGGGAAGCGCGTACCGAAGTCGCGTCGATGGCCGCGAAGGTCGGCATCTCGATCCAGGCGTACCAGGAGCGCACCGGCGAGAAGCGCCAGGACATGGCCGACGGCGTCGCGGTGCTGCGCCACCGTCCGCACGGCGTCGTCGCGGTGTTCGGCCCGTACAACTTCCCCGGTCATTTGCCGAACGGGCATATCGTGCCGGCGCTGATCGCGGGCAACACGGTCGTGTTCAAGCCGTCCGAGCTCGCGCCGGGCGTTGCGCGCGCGACCGTCGAAGTGTGGAAGGATGCGGGGCTGCCGGCCGGCGTGCTGAACCTCGTGCAGGGCGAGAAGGACACCGGCATCGCGCTCGCGAACCATCGCCAGATCGACGGCCTGTTCTTCACCGGCAGCTCGGACACGGGCACGCTGCTGCACAAGCAGTTCGGCGGCCGTCCGGAGATCGTGCTCGCGCTCGAGATGGGCGGCAACAACCCGCTCGTGATCGGCGAGGTCGAGGACCTCGACGCGGCCGTGCATCACACGATCCAGTCGGCGTTCCTGTCGGCGGGCCAGCGCTGCACGTGCGCGCGCCGCATCTTCGTGCCGGAAGGCGCTTACGGCGACCGCTTCGTCGCACGCCTCGCCGACGTCACGTCGAAGATCACGGCGGACGTCTACGACGCCGATCCGCAGCCGTTCATGGGCGCGGTGATCTCGGCGCGCGCGGCCGCGAAGCTCGTCGACGCGCAGGCGCGCCTCGTCGCGCAGGGCGCGAAGCCGATCATCGAGATGGCGCAGCGCGACCCGCGCCTCGGCTTCGTGAACGCGTCGATCCTCGACGTGACCGGCGTCGCCGAGCTGCCCGACGAGGAGCACTTCGGCCCGCTCGCGCAGATCATCCGCTACACGACGTTCGACGCCGCGATCGAGCGTGCGAACGACACTGCGTTCGGCCTGTCCGCGGGCCTCATCGCCGACGATGCGCGCGTGTGGGAACACTTCCGCCGCACGATCCGCGCGGGGATCGTCAACTGGAACCGCCCGACCAACGGCGCGTCGTCGGCCGCGCCGTTCGGCGGCACGGGCCGCTCCGGCAACCACCGGCCGAGCGCGTACTACGCGGCCGATTACTGCGCGTACCCGATGGCGTCGGTGGAAAGCACGCAACTGACCTTGCCCGCGAGCCTGTCGCCGGGCCTGCACTTCTGAACGAGGGAACGACGATGAACGCACAAGAAGCCAATTTCGACGGACTCGTCGGCCCGACTCACAACTACGCCGGGCTGTCGTTCGGCAACGTCGCGTCGCTGAACAACGAAAAATCCGCAGCGAATCCGAAGGCCGCCGCGAAGCAGGGGCTGCGCAAGATGAAGCAGCTCGCCGACCTCGGCTTCGCGCAGGGCGTGCTGCCGCCGCAGGAGCGCCCGTCGCTGCGCCTGCTGCGCGAGCTCGGCTTCTCGGGCAAGGACGCGGACGTGATCGCGAAGGCCGCGAAACAGGCGCCCGAACTGCTCGCCGCGGCGAGCTCCGCATCGGCGATGTGGACCGCGAATGCGGCCACCGTCAGCCCATCGGCCGACACGAGCGACGGCCGCGTGCACTTCACGCCGGCGAACCTGTGCAGCAAGCTGCACCGCGCGATCGAGCACGAGGCGACGCGCCGCACGCTGTCGACGCTGTTTGCCGATCCCGCGCACTTCGCGGTGCATGAAGCGCTGACCGGCACGCCCGCGCTCGGCGACGAGGGCGCGGCGAACCACACGCGCTTCTGCGCCGAATACGGGCAGCCGGGCGTCGAGTTCTTCGTGTACGGCCGCTCGGAATACCGCCGCGGACCGGAGCCGAAGCGCTTCCCGGCGCGCCAGACCTTCGAGGCGAGCCGCGCGGTCGCGCATCGCCACGGGCTGCGCGAGGAAGCGACGGTCTACGCGCAGCAGGATCCGGACGTGATCGACGCGGGCGTGTTCCACAACGACGTGATCTCGGTCGGCAACCGCGACACGCTGTTCACGCACGAGCGCGCGTTCGTCAACAAACAGGCGATCTACGACACGCTGACCGCGGCGCTCGACGCGCGCGGCGCGCGTCTGAACGTGATCGAGGTGCCCGATGCGGCGGTGAGCGTCAATGACGCGGTGACGTCGTATCTGTTCAACAGCCAGCTGCTGTCGCGCGCCGACGGTTCGCAAGTGCTCGTCGTGCCGCAGGAAAGCCGCGAGAACGCGAACGTCGCTGCGTATCTCGACAGCCTCGCGGCCGGCAACGGCCCGATCCGCGACGTGCTCGTATTCGACCTGCGCGAAAGCATGAAGAACGGCGGCGGCCCCGCGTGCCTGCGCCTGCGCGTCGTGCTGAACGACGCGGAGCGCGCGGCCGTCACGTCGAACGTGTGGATCAACGACACGCTGTTCGCGTCGCTCGACGCATGGATCGAAAAGCACTACCGCGACCGCCTCGCGCCGGAAGACCTCGCCGATCCGGTGCTCCTCGACGAGTCGCGCACCGCGCTCGACGAGCTGACGCAGATCCTGCGCGTCGGGTCGCTGTATGACTTCCAGCGCTGAGGCCCGCATGGGCGGCGCGGCCTGGCTCGACGATTTCCTCGCGTTCACGCTCGCGGGCGACACGCCTGCCGCGACGGACGGCGTCTGCGCCGACGGCGCGGTGCGCTGGCAGTGGCATGGCGAAGGGCTGCTGGCACTCGAGCCGTACACGGCGAACGCGGCGGACGTAGCGTCCGGCCGCAGCGTGCTCGTGTCGGCCGGCGTGCATGGCGACGAGACCGCGCCGATCGAGCTGCTGTCGATGCTCGTGCGCGATATCGCGGCGGGCGCGTTGCCGCTCGCGTGCCGATTGTTCGTCGTGCTCGGCAATTCGCCGGCGATGCGCGCGGGCGAGCGCTATCTCGACGACGACCTGAACCGGCTGTTCAGCGGGCGTCACGCACAGGTGCCGGACAGCCGCGAAGCGCCGCGCGCAGTGCAGCTCGAGGCGGCCGCCGCGTCGTTCTTCGCGGCCGCGCCGGCCGAAGCGGGCGCGCGCTGGCATATCGACATGCACACGGCGATCCGCGCGTCGGTATTCGAGCAGTTCGCGCTGCTGCCGCATACGGGCACGCCGCCGTCGCGCGCGATGATCGAATGGCTCGGCGACGCATGCATCGCGGCCGTGCTGCTGCACTCCGCGAAAGGGTTCACGTATTCGCACTTCACGGCCGAGCATTGCGGCGCGCTGGCGTGCACGCTGGAGCTCGGCAAGGTGCGGCCGTTCGGCCAGAACGACCTGACGCGCTTTGCAGCCGCCAATCGCGCGGTGCGCGCGCTCGTGTCGGGGCAGCGGGGCGGCTATCAGCAGGGCGGCCATCCGCAGCGCGATGCCGACGCTTCGCTGCCGCGCGTGTTCACCGTGATCGACCAGATCACGAAACAGAGCGACGCGCTCGAGCTGTTCGTCGCGGCCGACGTCGCGAACTTCACGCCGTTCCCGCGCGGCACGGTGCTCGCGCAGGACGGCGCGTACCGCTACACGGTGCAGCACGACGAGGAGCGGATCGTGTTTCCGAACCCGTCGGTGAAGCCCGGGCTGCGCGCGGGGCTGCTCGTCGTCGACACGACCCGCGAGACGCTCGCCGCGCTCGTCTGAGCGATGCGCCGACGCTCGCGCGCGCGATGCGCCGGCCGCGCGTGCGACGCCATTGCCTTGCGTGTTTGCGACATCGTCTTGCAAGTTCCGCATGCGTCGCGCGCGGTGTCCGGCGCGCAGTGCAGCAACCGGTCCGGCGGGCCGCTTTGCCGTGACGGCGCACGCGGATTGGTACAATCGCGGCCTTGCGGCTGTTGCGCCGCATCACGGCGACGCATCGCGATTGTCCGGGCATTCCGACCCTGCAATGATGCGTGCGCACGTTGTTCCGGAAATACCGTTCGTATCAGGAGGACCCTCTAATGAAGTTGGATTGGCGAAAAGTGGCCGCACACGCGGCGGTGGCGGCAGTGGCCGTGGTGGCGGGCAGCGCGTTTGCCGCGGATCTGAAAGAGATCCGCTTCGGCGTCGAGGCATCGTATGCGCCGTTCGAATACAAGACGCCCGACGGCAAGCTGACCGGCTTCGACATCGACATCGGCAACGCGGTGTGCGCGAAGCTGAAGACGAAGTGCGTGTGGGTCGAGAACGACTTCGACGGTCTGATCCCGGCGCTGCAGGCGCGCAAGTTCGACGCGATCAACTCGGACATGACGATCACCGACCAGCGCAAGCACGCGGTCGCGTTCACCGATCCGATCTACACGATCCCGAACCAGCTGATCGCGAAGCAGGGCAGCGGCCTGCTGCCGACCCCGCAATCGCTGAAGGGCAAGCGCGTCGGCGTGCTGCAGGGCACGATCCAGGAAGCGTATGCGAAGAAGAAGTGGGCGCCGGTCGGCGTCGAAGTCGTGCCGTACCAGACGCAGGATCTCGCGTACGCGGACCTGAAGTCGGGCCGTCTCGACGCGACCTTCCAGGATTCGGAAGCGGGCGCGAAGGGCTTCCTGTCGAAGCCGCAAGGCCAGGGCTTCGGCTACGCAGGCGGTACTGTCAGCGATGCCGAGATCCTCGGCTCGGGCGTCGGCTTCGGCCTGCGCAAGAACGACGCGGCGCTGAAGACCGCGCTCGATCAGGCGCTGAAGGAACTGAAGGCGGACGGCACGATTGACAACCTCGCAAAGAAGTACTTCAGCGTGCCCGTCACGCTCAAGTAAGCGCGCGATCCGATTCGCCGCATGATGCAAACCGGCCGCAGATGCGGCCGGTTTGCTTTTCAGCGGCCGGTTTGCCGTTCAGGCCTTGAAGAACCGGCTCAATTCCCGCGCCAGCTCGTTGAGCACGCCCATTTCCTGCTGCGAGATCTTGCGCGCGCGCTGCGCACCGGACCAGTCGCCGTACAGCAGCGCGACCGTCGACGCATCGACGCGCACCGGCAGCAGCACGAACGCGTGCGTGTCGTCGAACGCGTCGAGATACCACGCGGGCAGGCGCTTCACCATCTTCGGGTCCTGCGCCTGCTCGATGAAGATGCCGACCGAATTGGTGATCGCGAGATGGAACACGTCCGGCTCGAAGCGCTCGTCGAAGCGCAAGCGGCCGAGCGCCGCGTCGACGCCGTCGCCGAAGCCGAGGCGGGCGGCGAACGTGCCGTCGTCGTGCCGCACGAACATCACGGTGCGCGTGAACGCGAGGCCCGCGAGCAGGCTTTCGGACGCGAGCGCGAGCACCGGCGTGAGCACATGCTCGGACGGCAGCGCGCGCAGGTCGGCGAGGCCAGCCTCGAGATAGACCTCGGGTTCGGCCTGCGCGCGGGCGATCGCGTCCGCGTTCGCGCGCAGCTCGACGATCTCGCGCATCACGGTGTCGCTCGTTTCCTCGCGCGCGAGCTGCTCGGCGATCACGACGAGTGCGTCGGGCTCCGTGTCGAGCATCGCGCCGTAATGCTGCGCGAGCGACGCGATGCGCGCATCGCGCTGCGGGCTCGCCGGCATCGCAAGCGCAGTCGCGACGTCGGTCGAACAGCGGCTCACCGCGCGCAGCCAGTGCACTTCGCTCGCCGAGCCGTCGCCGTCGTCCTGCCGCGCGTCGCCGCCGATCAGCTCGACGAGTTCGTCGTCGTCGGCCATGCCGGCGCGGATCACATCGGGCAGCCGCCAGCGCGTGGCTGCTTCGAGGCCGATCTCGTCGAACCCGACGCCGAGCACGTCGACGCAGGCCGCGGCCTCGTCGCCGTGCAGCTCGGCCGCCCGCCGGCGGATCCGGTCCCATTCGGTGTCGAGATAGCAGACGACGAGCAGCTTGCCGACCTGCCGCATCAGCGTGCAGACGATCGCTTCCTCGCCGGCGCGCAGGTCGACGTGCTCGGTCAGCTTGCGCGCGACGCAGCCTGACAGCAGCGCGCGGTTCAGCTCGAGCTTCGCGTCGATTCGGCGCGGCGTGCTCTGGTGGAAGTGGTCGACGAGCTTGAGGCCGACGACGAGGTGGCCGACCGCGTCCATCCCGAGCACCATCAGCGCGCGGGTCACGGTGGTGATGTTGCCGCCGAACGCCATGTACATCGCGGAGTTCGCGAGCCGCAGCACCTTCTGCGTCAGCGCGAAGTCCGACAGCACGACGCGCACGAGCGCGGTGAAGTCGAGGTCGTCGCTCTTCATCGCGGCCATCGTCGCGCGCAGCGATTCCGACAGCAGCGGGAAATCGCCCCGTTCGTTCATCCGGGCCCACAGCTTGTCGAGCAGCGCCGTCCGGGGCAGGTGTTCGGTGATTGACATACGGATCCGTTCTGTTCGCGGTGGCGCGTCAAGCGGCCGCGTGCAGGCGCAACTGCTGCGCCTCGAAGCGCTGCGCCAGTTCCTCGGACGGCAGCGCCTTGCAGACCAGCCAGCCCTGGATATGGTTGCAGCCCATCTCGGTCAGCAGCGCGCGCTGCGCCTCGGTCTCGACGCCTTCGGCGACGAGTTCGAGATCGAGCGTCTGCGCGAGGCCGACGACCGCCGACACGATCGCGCGGTCGTTGCGCGACGTCAGCAGGTTCTCGACGAAGCTGCGGTCGATCTTCAGTTTTGCAAGCGGGAAGCGCTGCAGATACGCGAGGCTCGAGTAGCCGGTGCCGAAATCGTCGATCGCGAAGCGGATGCCGAGGTCGGTCAGCTCCTCGAGCAGCCCCTTCGCGTGCGCGGGGTCGTGCATCAGCAGGCTCTCGGTGATCTCGAGCACGATGCGGCGCGGGTCGATGCCGGTCAGTGTTATCGCGTCGCGCACGCTCTGCGTGAAGCGCGGATCGCGGAATTGTTGCGGCGACACGTTCACCGCGACGTACTGCAGCGCGAGCCCCTGGCGGTCCCATGCGACGAGCTGCATGCACGCGGCCTTCAGCACCCAGTTGCCGAGGTAGTTGATCAGGCCGATCGATTCGGCGAGCGGAATGAAGGTGGCCGGCGGCACGAGCCCGTGCACGGGGTGGCTCCAGCGGATCAGCGCCTCGACGCCGACCACCGCGCCCGACTGGCTGCGCGTGATCGGCTGGAAATGCAGCGAGAACTCGCCGTTGCGCACGCCGTCGTACAGGTCGGCCTCGAGCTTCAGGCGTTCGGCATCGGACGGGTCGTCGACCGGCGTATGAAACGCGAGCGCGTTGCCGCCCGACGCTTTCGCCTGCGACAGCGCGTGGTCCGCGCGGCGCAGCAGCGGGCTGTGGTGCTGCGCGCGATGCGGGGCCGCGCGCTCGTCCGGGTAGAGCGCGATGCCGATGCTCGCGGACAGGTGCACGGGCTGCCCGTGATACACGTACGGCTGGCGCACGGCCGCCTGCAGCCGGCGGCCGAGCGCGCCCGCGACGTCGCTTGCCTGCGCGCGGCCCGGCGCGTTGAACACGATCGCGAACTTGTCGCTCGCGACCCGCGCGAGCTGCTCATCCGGCGCCATCAGCGCCTGCAGCCGCTGCGCGGTTTCGCGCAGCAGCGCGTCGCCGGCGTCGTAGCCGAGCGCGCGGTTGATCCGCTGGTAATCGTCGAGGTCGAGCAGCAGCAGCGCCGCGCAGGTGCCGTTCTCGTCGGCGGTCTGCTGCGCGCGCATCAGCGCGGGCACGAGCGCCGACAGGTTGTCGAGCCCCGTCATCGGGTCGTGATGCATTTCGTAGGTCAGGCGCGCCTCGAGCGCGCGCCACGACGACACGTCGAATGCCGCGATCGCGAAGCCGTCGACGCCGTGGTGGCGGCTCTTGACTGCCCGCACCTCGACGTCGAGCGGGTAGGTCAGCGACTTGACGATGCACATCGTCGCTTTCTCGACGTGGCCGGAGCGCGCGGCGCGCGCAAGCAGACCTTCGAGCGCCGCGGTATCCTGCTCGGCGATGAGATCGCGCAGCGTCAGCGTGTGCAGGTAGTCGCGGTGGTAGCCGATGAAGCGCAGGCTCGCATCGGACACGTAGAGAAAGCGCAGTTCGCGATCGACGTGCGCGAGGAAGTCCACCGCGCCGACCGTCTGTTCCAGCCAGTTGCGCACGGTGTCGTCGCGGCGCGGCGCGCCGGCGCGCGCCGGCATCAGCGCGCCGCCTGACCAGGCGAAGCGGCGCAGCGTATGCAAGGCACTACGCCAGGAGCCCTTGCGTGGCGTCTGTTTCCTGTTGGCTTCCATGTTTCTCGCTGACGTGAAGGGCTGGAACCGGTTGTCCGGAAGGAATAACGGCAGACCACGCGGAATCTTTAACGCGCGACCCGCCGGGACATGGGCCGCGCGCACCCGGATGGTGCGCCGATGTTCGTTTGGCGAACGCCGGCGCGTCACGCATCGAAGCTGACTTTATAAGAAATGAGGACGCATATGAAGCGAAAACTGATGGTGTCGATGGTATGTTCCGCGGCGGCGACGCTCGTCGCGGGCTATGCGCTGAGTGCGCACGCGGAACTGAAGGCGGGAGACCGGGCGCCGGATTTCACGACGCAGGCGTCGCTGGGCGGCAAGACTTATACGTATTCGCTCGCCGACGCGCTGAAGCGCGGGCCGGTGGTGCTGTACTTCTATCCGGCCGCGTTCACGAAGGGCTGCACGATCGAGGCGCACGCGTTCGCGGACGCGGTCGATCGCTACCACGCGTACGGCGCGACCGTGATCGGCGTATCCGCAGACGATATCGGCACGCTGGCGAAGTTTTCGGTCAGCGAGTGTCGCAGCAAGTTTCCGGTTGCGGCCGATCCCGGCGCGAAGATCATCCGCGAGTATGACGCGAAGCTGCCCGCGCTCAGCGTCGCGAACCGCGTGTCCTACGTGATTTCGCCGGAAGGGAAGGTACTGTACGAGTACACGAGCCTGTCGCCGGACAAGCATGTCGAGAACACGCTCGCGGCCGTCAAGGCGTGGGCGGACGCGCACCCGAAGCCGTAAATGGAACGAAAGGAACGAACGGGACGCCCGCCCTGCGGGCATGCCGCGGGGCGGGCGTGGCGGCGGGCGCGGCCGGGGCGGCGGTGCCTGCGGGCGTCATGCGCGCAGCGCCTGCTCGATCGGCACGCTGCCGCCGACGAAGCCGATCGTCTTCTTCGAAATTCCGAGCTTGATCGCCTCGATCGCGGCCCAGGCGACGTCCTGGCGCGATACGGGCAGCGCGTGGTCGAGCCGCTCCTCGGTCAGCGCGATCTTGCCGACGCCGGGGCCGTCCGCGAGCGGGCCCGGCCGCAGGATCACGTAGTCGACGCCTGATGCGATCACGCGCTCGTCGCCTTCGCGTTTCATCTGCGAGTAGTGGCGCAACGCGTCGGGGCTGCGCTCGGGCCAGTACGCGGACAGCGAACTGATCACGACCAGCTTCTGCACGTTGCACGCGAGCGCATAGTCGGCCGCGCGCGCGACCGCGTCGCGGTCGACCTGCTCCTCCTCGGCCGCGCCCTCCGACTCGGCCGAGCCGGCCGCATAGATCACGTGCGTGATGCCCTGGAATGCGTGCGAGAAGTCGTCCGTCAGGTCGGCCTCGATCACCTTCGCGCCCGGCAGCGTGTAGCCGTGCCGGCGCACCAGCGCCGTGACCTCGAATTCCGGCTGCTCGAGCAAAAGATCGGCACAGGCCTGGCCGGTGCGGCCGGCGGCGCCAATCAGCAGTACCTTGGTCGTCATGAAACCGCTCCTTGATCGATGCGTCGCCAGTCCAGATGGGGACGGACGACCGATACTCAAGTGTATGTCGATTTGGCCCGCCGGCGGACGGCGAAATGGGGGCGTACCTGCGGCGGCGTACCGGGGACGGCCGAGCAGCCGGCATGCAACTATCGCGGGTGAGACCCCGCCGACCGGCTATCATGTGCGCGACGCATTTTCTGCCGCTACGCAATTCAACGCGTCGGCCAACCGGTTGGAGTACACATGGCATTACCCCTCGATAACGTCAGCATGGCGGTGTTCTGCGACTTCGAGAACGTCGCGCTCGGCGTGCGCGATGCGAAGTACGAAAAGTTCGACATCAAGCCGGTGCTCGAACGGCTGCTGCTGAAGGGCAGCATCGTCGTCAAGAAGGCCTATTGCGACTGGGATCGCTACAAGGGCTTCAAGGCGGCGATGCACGAGGCGAGCTTCGAGCTGATCGAGATCCCGCACGTGCGGCAATCGGGCAAGAACTCGGCCGACATCCGGCTCGTCGTCGACGCGCTCGATCTCTGCTACACGAAGTCGCACGTCGATACCTTCGTGATCATCAGCGGCGACTCGGATTTCTCGCCGCTCGTGTCGAAGCTGCGCGAGAACGCGAAGAAGGTGATCGGCGTCGGCGTGAAGAAATCGACGTCGGACCTGCTGGTCGCGAACTGCGACGAATTCATCTTCTACGACGATCTCGTGCGCGAGCAGCAGCGCGCGCTCGCGAAGCGCGAACAGCAGCAGCGCGCGGGCAACGGCGGCGCGAAGCGGCCCGACGAGCCGTCCCGCAAGCCCGAGCTCGAAGTGCGCCGGGCCGAGGCGATCGCGCTCGCGGTCGAGACCTTCGACGCGCTCGCGTCGGAGCGCGACGACGTCGGCAAGATCTGGGCGTCGGTGCTGAAGAGCGCGATCAAGCGCCGCAAGCCGGACTTCAACGAGTCGTATTATGGTTTCCGCGCATTCGGCAACCTGCTCGACGAGGCGCAGGCGCGCGGCCTGCTCGAGGTCGGCCGTGACGACAAGTCGGGCGCGTTCGTGTCGCGCGCGCGCCAGGCCGCGGCGGTGGAGTCGGCGGTGTCGGTGGATGTGTCGATGGCGGATGACATGCGGGCGGTCGAGCCCGTGCACGCCGAACGCGAGCGCCGCCACGGGCGGCACGGCACCGCGCACGCCAAGGAAGCGGCGGCACCGGTCGTCGCCGAGGCGGCAGAGCGCGACGTGGTCGAAGCTGCTGCACCGGAAGCGGTGGAAGCGGCGGAAGCGGCGGGGCGCGCAAACGCGGCCGGCACGGGTGACGTGCACGACGAAAAGAAGGACGGTCGCAAGCGTGCGCGCAAGAGCGCGGCGAAGAAGGCCGCGACGAAGAAGAGCGGAGCGAAGAGGGCAGACGCGAAGGAAGCCGGCGCGCAGCAAGCCGATGCGCGGCACGGTGACGAGCAACACGGCGGCGAGCAACACGGTGACGTGAAGCACGGCGACGCGAAGCATGCCGACGCGAAGCTCGGCGAGCGCAAGCACGGCGACGGGAAGCACGCGGAGCGGACCCACGCGGACGCGCCGCAGGTCGAGATGTTTGTCGAAAGCGTGCCTGCCGTCGCGACGCCGGCAGGCACGAAGGCGGCGGTCACCGCCGCCGTGGAGCCGCAACCGGAAGCGGCCGCGCCGGCCGAAGCGTTCGCCGACGCGGCCGCCGATGCGAAGCCGAAAAAGCCTGCCCGCAAGACGGCGCCGCGCGCGCGCCGTCCG
>NZ_JAAGPL010000195.1:0-15912 GCF_017104785.1 Burkholderia sp. Ac-20353
CACCGGCCGGCGCGTACGGTGAACCAGCCGGCGCAGCGCTGCCGAAAACGCGCCAGATCGCGGCCGACAGCACGGCTGCCAGCGCCGCGAAGCCGAGCCAGCCCGCCGCCGCCCGATGGCCGGCCAGCGCGCTGCCGATCAGCCCCGTCAACACGATGCCGACGCCGGGCCCCGCAAAGATCACGCCGCCCCACTCCGGCGCGTGCAGTTCCGCAAGCCGCCGCAAGCCCCATTGCGACGCGAACACGAACGTCCATGCGCTGACCGCGCCCGCGACGAACCGCACCGCGAGCCACACGGGCAGCAGGTGGCCGACGCCCATCGCGGCGGTCAGCAGCACGGTTGCCGCGAGCCCGATGCGGACCATCGTCGCCGGCGCGACCCGCAGCGCCGCGCAACTGAGCGCGCCCGCGAAATAGCCCGCGTAATTCGCGGATGCGAGCCAGCCGCCGGCCTTCAGGCCGATCGAGCCGTCGCCGAGCATCAGCGGCAGCAGCGGCGTAAACGCAAAGCGGCCGACGCCCAGTGCGACCGCGAGCCCGATCATGCACGCGAACGCGGCGGTACGGGCGCGCCGGTCGGCGTCATGGAGCACAAGCGCGGAAGCGGCGGCAGGCGGGGAATCGGAGCGTGACATGGGCGCGGTGCTGACCGGCGCGGGCATGCCCGGCCGGAACGGAAGTCGGAATGCTTCGATCGTAGCTTGACCAAACATTCTCGAAAAATGAATAATTGAGAATCCATTCATCGCTCGGAGAGAATCATGGATCTGGCGGCGCTGGCGATTTTCCGGGCCGTCGTGCGCGAGAACGGTGTCACGCGCGCGGCGGCGAAGCTCAATCGCGTGCAATCGAACGTGACGACCCGCATCAAGCAGCTCGAGGAGGAACTCGGCGCGGCGCTGTTCGTGCGCGACGGCCGGCGGCTCGTGCTGACGCCGGCCGGGCACACGCTGCTGCCATATGCTGAGCGCCTGCTCGCGCTCGCCGACGAGGCGCGCGACGCGGTGCGCGAGGACACGCCGCGCGGGCGGCTGCGGCTCGGCACGATGGAAAGCACGGCCGCGAGCCGCCTGCCGACCGTGCTCGCCCGCTATCACCACGCGTGGCCCGACGTGTCGCTCGAACTCGTGACGGGCACGACGGCCTGGCTGATCGACAAGGTGCGCGAATTCGAGATCGACGCCGCGCTGTTCGCGCGCCCGCCCGCATCGGAGACGCTGCCCGACACGCTCGACACGGTGCCCGTGTTCCGCGAGGACCTGGTGCTGCTGACGCCGCGCGGGCATCCGCCGGTGCGCACGCCGCGCGACGTGATCCTGCCGACGCTGATCGCGTTCGAGCGCGGCTGCACGTACCGCAAGTACGTCGAACAATGGTATGCGGCGCACGGGATGAAACCGGCGCGCGTGCTCGAACTCGGCTCGTACCACGCGATCGTCGCGTGCGTGGCGGCCGGCGCCGGCGTCGCGGTCGCGCCGCGCTCGGTGCTCGACCTGCAGCCGGAAACCGGCAACGTTGCGATGCACGCGATTGCGGAGTTCGACGGGATCGACACGCTGCTCGCGTGGCGGCACGGGTATGCGTCGGCGGCGCTCGCCGCGCTGCGCGAGGCGCTCGGCGACGCGGCAAGACAGCCGGGCGATGCGGCGAATTCGCGTGTGGCGCTGCCGGCCTGACGCGGCCCGTTGCGCGGTCGCATGCATCGCGTCGTCCGCGCTTGCCCGCCTTCTCACCTTCTCCGACACGCTGTGAACGCAAAACGACCCGACCGGTCTTTGCCGATCGGGTCGTTTCATGCGATTCCATCAGAAGAATCGCGCGGTGCCGGACTGCGCGCCGCGTCCGCGGGCGCCGCGCAATCCGCTCCGATCAGAGCCGCTCTTCGACCCAGCCCTTGACGCCCGCGAGTGCCGCCGGCAGGTTCGCCGGCTCGGTGCCGCCTGCCTGCGCCATGTCCGGACGACCGCCGCCCTTGCCGCCGACCTGCTGCGCGACGAAGTTCACGAGCTCGCCGGCCTTGACCTTCTTGCTCGCGTCCGCCGTAACACCTGCGATCAGGCTGACCTTGCCGCCTTCGACCGCTGCCAGCACGATCGCCGCGCTCTTCAGCTTGTCCTTCAGCTTGTCGACCGTCTCGCGCAGCGTCTTCGCATCGGCGCCGTCGAGCGTCGCGGCCAGCACGTGCACGCCGGCGATTTCGACCGCCTGCTGCGCGAGCTCGTCGCCCTGGCTCGATGCGAGCTTCGACTTCAGCGCGCCCAGTTCCTTCTCGAGCGACTTCACCTGGTCCTGCACCTGCGCGATGCGCTGCGTCAGTTCCGACGGTTGCGCCTTCAGCGCGGCCGCCGCTTCGTTCACGCGCGCGTCGAGGTCCTGCACGAAGCGCACCGCGTTGTCGCCGGTGATCGCCTCGACGCGGCGGATGCCGGCCGCGACGCCACCTTCGACGACGATCTTGAAGAAGCCGATGTCACCCGTGCGGCTCACGTGCGTGCCGCCGCACAGTTCGCGCGAGAAGCCGAGGTCGAGCACGCGCACTTCGTCGCCGTACTTCTCGCCGAACAGCGCCATCGCGCCGCCCTTCACCGCTTCGTCGTACGGCAACACGCGCACGATGCCCGGCGCGTTCGCGAGGATTTCATCGTTGACGATCTGCTCGACACGACGGATTTCGTCGTCGGTCAGCGGCGCGTTGTGTGCGAAGTCGAAGCGGGTCTTGTCCGCGTCGACGAGCGAGCCCTTCTGCTGCACGTGCGAGCCGAGCACTTCGCGCAGCGCCTTGTGCATCAGGTGGGTTGCCGAGTGGTTGCGCTGGGTGCGCGCGCGGCGATGCGCGTCGATCTCGGCACGCAGCACGTCGCCGACCTTCAGCGTGCCCTGCTCGAGCGCGCCGTGATGGCCGATCACGTCGGCCTGCACCTTCAGCGTGTCAGCCACCGCGAAGCGCGTCGACGCATTCGCGAGCACGCCCTGGTCGCCGACCTGGCCGCCCGATTCCGCGTAGAACGGCGTGTGGTCGAGCACGACGACCGCATCCTGGCCGGTCTTCACTTCGTTCACCGACGAACCGTCGACGTACAGCGCGACGACCTTCGCGTCGTCGAACGCAATCTCTTCGTAACCGTGGAAGGTCGTCTTCGCGCCCGTGTATTCGAGGCCCTGCGTGGCCTTGAACTTGCCGGCCGCACGGGCCTGCTCGCGCTGGCGTGCCATCGCGTCGTCGAACGCCGGCTCGTCGACCGTCATCCCGCGCTCGCGGCACACGTCGGCCGTGAGGTCCAGCGGGAAGCCGTAGGTGTCGTGCAGCTTGAACGCGAGTTCGCCGTCGAGCACCTTGCCACCCTTCGCCTCGACTTCGGCCAGCGCACCTTCGAGGATCGACATCCCGTGCTCGATCGTCTCGAAGAAGCGCTCTTCTTCCTGGCGCAGCACGTCGGTCACGCGCTGCTCCGCTTCCTTCAGTTCCGGATACGCGACGCCCATCTCGGCGACGAGGTCGGCCACCAGCTTGTGGAAGAACGAACCCTTGCGGCCGAGCTTGTAGCCGTGGCGGATCGCGCGGCGCACGATCCGGCGCAGCACGTAGCCGCGGCCTTCGTTGCCGGGGATCACGCCGTCGACGATCAGGAACGAGCACGCGCGGATGTGATCGGCGATCACCTTCAGCGAGTTGTTGGTGAGGTCGCTGATTTCAGTGACGCGCGCGGCGGCCTTGATCAGGTTCTGGAACAGGTCGATCTCGTAGTTGCTGTGCACGTGCTGCAGCACCGCGGCGAGACGCTCGAGGCCCATGCCGGTATCGACCGACTGCTTCGGCAGGCGCGTCATGTTGCCCTGCGCGTCACGGTTGAACTGCATGAACACGAGGTTCCAGATCTCGATGTAGCGGTCGCCGTCTTCTTCAGGAGACCCCGGCGGGCCGCCCCACACGTCCGGGCCGTGATCGTAGAAGATCTCGGTGCACGGGCCGCACGGGCCCGTATCGCCCATCGTCCAGAAGTTGTCCGACGCGTAGCGCGCGCCCTTGTTGTCGCCGATCCGGATGATCCGCTCGGTCGGCACGCCGACTTCCTTCGCCCAGATGTCGTACGCCTCGTCGTCTTCCTGGTAGACCGTGACCCACAGCTTTTCCTTCGGCAGCTGGTAGACCGTGGTCAGCAGCTCCCACGCGAACTTGATCGCGTCGTGCTTGAAGTAGTCGCCGAACGAGAAGTTGCCGAGCATCTCGAAGAACGTGTGGTGGCGCGCCGTGTAGCCGACGTTCTCGAGGTCGTTGTGCTTGCCGCCCGCGCGCACGCTGCGCTGCGCCGTCGTGGCACGCGAATACGGGCGCTGGTCCGTGCCGAGGAACACGTCCTTGAACTGGACCATGCCCGAGTTCGTGAACATCAGCGTGGGGTCGTTACCGGGCACGAGGCTCGACGAACGGACGATCGTGTGGCCCTTCGATTCGAAGAACTTGAGGAATTTCTCTCGGATTTCGGCAGCTTTCATGGCGTGCTTTGACAGTCTGGCTAAGACGGCTTCAAACGCCGGCGGCCCTTCCGGGCGCACGGCGGCAATTGTCGGAAACAATCGATTATACGGGATAGATCGGCACCCGCGACCAGCGTGCCCGGGCGGCCGCCCGACCCAGGCGGCTCGGTCATTTGGCCGGCCCGGCTGGGCCACTCGCGCGCACGATTCGCCTTAAGATGCTCGGCATGCCAATTCGCCTTGCGCGGCAAGGCCAAACCATGAAAGGAGACGAATCGACGATGGGAGCCCTCAGCCATATCCGCGTACTGGATCTGACCCGCGTGCTCGCGGGCCCGTGGTGCTCGCAGACGCTAGCCGACTTCGGCGCCGACGTGATCAAGGTCGAACGCCCGGGGGCCGGCGACGACACGCGCCACTGGGGGCCGCCGTACCTGAAGGACGCGCACGGCGCGGACACCGCCGAGGCCGCCTACTACCTCGCCGCGAACCGCAACAAGCGCTCGGTCACGGTCGACATCGCGACGCCCGAAGGCCAGCGGATCGTCCGCGAGCTCGCCGCGCAGAGCGACGTCGTGCTCGAGAACTACAAGGTCGGCCAGCTGAAAAAATACGGGCTCGACTACGAATCGCTGCGCGCGGTGAAGCCCGACCTCGTCTACTGCTCGGTCACGGGCTTCGGCCAGACCGGCCCGTATGCGCACCGCGCGGGCTACGACTTCATCATCCAGGGTATCGGCGGCTTCATGAGCATCACCGGCGAGCGCGACGGCCAGCCGGGCGGCGGCCCGCAGAAGGCCGGCGTCGCGATCGCCGACCTCGCGACGGGCCTCTACTCGACGATCGCCGTGCTCGCGGCGCTCGCGCACCGCGACCGCACGGGCGAAGGCCAGCACGTCGACATGGCGCTGCTCGACGTGCAGGTCGCGCTGCTCGCGAACATGAACACCAACTTCCTCGCGAGCGGCCAGCCGCCCGTGCGCTGGGGCAACGCGCATCCGAACATCGTCCCGTACCAGACGTTCCAGACGAGCGACGGCTGGATCATCGTCGCGGTCGGCAACGACGGGCAGTTCCGCAAGTTCGTCGAGGCCGGCGGCCGCCCCGAACTCGCCGACGACGAACGCTTCGCGACCAATCCCGCGCGTGTGCGCCAGCGCGACACGCTGGTGCCGATCCTCGCGGAAATGGTGAAGACGCGCGGCAAGGACGCGTGGCTCGGCGCGCTGGAAGCGGCCGGCGTGCCGTGCGGGCCGATCAACGACCTGGACGAGGTGTTCGACAACGAGCAGGTCGTCGCACGCGGGATGCAGGTCGAGCTGCCGCACCCGTGCGGCGCGAACGTGAAGCTCGTGCGCAATCCGATCCGGATGAGCGCGACGCCGCCCGAGGCCCGCTCGGCCCCGCCGCTGCTCGGCGCGCAGACCGACGACGTGCTGCGCGAACTGCTCGGCTACGACGACGCGCAGCTCGCGGCGCTGAAGGCAAAGCAGGCGATCTGACGGCGCGCGGCCGCAGGACGGCGTGGATGGCGGACGGCGTGGATCGCGTGGTTCACGCCCGGCATCCACGGTGTAAGCGGCAGGTGGCAGGTTCTGGCGGGGTCCGTCGACGGTCGTTGCGTTGTTGTGATCGGTCGACGGTATGTCGCACATCCGTTCCTCCCTGATGCTGCCTGTCCAAACGCGAATCATCAGAAGGATGTGCGACGGCGGCGGAGCCCCGCCGCCATCTGTCAGCGCACTTCAGCTCACGTCAGCGCACGCCGGCGCCGACGAGGCCGCCCGCCGCGGCGCCCGCGACCGTGCCGACCGGGCCGCCCGTGATCAGGTAGCCGAGCGCGCCGCCCGCGGCCGCGCCGATGCCGGCGTTACGCTGCGTATGCGTCATCGCGCATGCGCCGAGCTGGGACAGGGCCGCGACGATTACCGCGGTGCGAATGAGAAAGGTGGTCTTCTTCATGGTTCTTGAGGTCCTCCGGCCGCACGGATCGCGCACGGCCGCATTGAAACGAGTGACCCATCATAGAAAGCGCCGAACGGCCCGGGCAATCCGATTTACGTCGTGTTACAGCAGACACAATGTCGAGATATTGCGTGCGCTGCGCGGCTTCGCACGCGACACGCGGCGCGAGCCGCGCGGGCCGGACCCCGGTCAGGTAGAATTGCAGGATTAAACCGGCGCAGCACGCGCCGCTCCAAACCTGACTCCATCCGCATGAGCACCGAACGCAACGACGCCCCCGCGGCTTCCAATTTCATCCGCAACATCATCGACGACGACAACCGCACCGGCAAATGGGGTAGCCGCGTCGAGACGCGCTTCCCGCCCGAGCCGAACGGCTATCTGCACATCGGCCACGCGAAGAGCATCTGTCTGAACTTCGGCGTCGCGCGCGCGTACGGCGGCGTGTGCCACCTGCGCTTCGACGACACGAACCCGGAAAAGGAAAGCATCGAATACGTCGACTCGATCGTCGACGCGGTGCGCTGGCTCGGCTTCGACTGGCGCAAGGACGCGGTCGACCATCAGTATTTCGCGAGCGACTACTACGACAAGCTCTACCAGTTCGCCGAGCTGCTGATCCAGCGCGGCAAGGCGTACGTCGACAGCCAGAGCGCGGAAGAGATGCGCGCGAACCGCGGCTCGCTGACGGAAGGCGGCAAGCCGTCGCCGTATCGCGACCGCACGCCGGAAGAGAACCTCGACCTGTTCCGCCGGATGAAGGCCGGCGAGTTCAAGGAAGGCGAGCACGTGCTGCGCGCGAAGATCGACATGGCTTCGCCGAACATGAACATGCGCGACCCGGTCATCTACCGGATCCGCTATGCGCACCACTACCGCACCGGCGACGCCTGGTGCGTGTATCCGATGTACGACTACACGCACTGCATCTCGGATGCGCTCGAAGGCATCACGCACTCGCTGTGCACGCTCGAGTTCGAGGATCACCGTCCGCTGTACGACTGGGTGCTCAACGAGCTGGCCGACGCCGGCGAGTTCACGCGCCCGCTGCCGCAACAGATCGAATTCTCGCGGCTGAACCTCACGTACGCGATCACCAGCAAGCGCAAGCTGCTGCAGCTCGTGACCGAAGGCCACGTCGACGGCTGGGACGACCCGCGGATGCCGACCATCGTCGGCGTGCGCCGCCGCGGCTTCACGCCGGAGAGCATCCAGCTGTTCTGCGAGCGGATCGGCGTGACGAAGGTCGATTCGTGGATCGACATGAGCGTGTTCGAAGGCGCGCTGCGCGACGACCTCGACGACAAGGCCGCGCGTACGGTCGCGGTGCTCGATCCGTTGAAGCTCGTGATCGACAACTATCCGGAAGATCTGGAAGAGGCGTGCACGGCGCCCGTGCATCCGCACCATCCGGAGCGCGGCCTGCGCACGTTCCCTATCTCGCGCGAGCTGTGGATCGAGCGCGAGGACTTCGTCGAGAATCCGCCGAAGGGCTATTTCCGCCTGTTCCCCGGCAACAAGGTGCGGTTGCGCTACGGCTACGTGATCGAATGCACGGGCTTCGACAAGGATGCGGACGGCAACGTGACGGCCGTGCACTGCAACTACTTCCCGGACAGCAAGTCGGGCACCGAAGGCGCGAACACGTACAAGGTGAAGGGCAACATCCACTGGGTCAGTGCGAAGCATGCGCAGCCGGCCGAAGTGCGGATCTACGATCGCCTGTTCAAGGAGCCGCATCCGGACGCGGGCGGCGCGAACTTCCTCGACGCGCTGAACCCCGATTCGAAGAAGATCGTCCACGCGTACGTCGAGCCGGGCGCCGGCGACGTCGCGCCGGAAACGCACCTGCAGTTCGAGCGGCACGGCTACTTCGTCACGGATCGCGTCGATTCGAAGCCCGGCAAGCCCGTGTTCAACCGGATCGTCGGGCTGCGCGACAGCTGGGGCAAGCCGGCCTGACCGCGCACCGGGCCCACGCTGCGCGGCACGCCGCCGCGCAGTGCGACCGATAAAAAAACCGGCTTTCGAGCCGGTTTTTTATTGCGTGCCGTGGCGGTCAAGCCGATCAAGCATCCGACAGGCGCCGGTGCAGATCCGCGAGCTGCAGCTTCGTGCGGAACAGCCGCGCGAGACTGCGGCTTGCATACGCGTCGACGTCGCCGGGCGCGGTCCAGCGGTATGCGTCCATCTCGGGAATCATCGAGCCGTCCCTGCGGCTCGGAAACAGCGACGTGCAGATGCAACGCGCGGGATCCACTTCGTCGTCGGCGATACGCACTGCGAACAGATGCAGATTCTTGTCGTGCCGGTACGCGAAGCGGCCGAGATCGACCAGCCGCGCGGGCGCGAGCGCGATGCCGGTTTCCTCCAGCAGCTCGCGCAGCGCCGCCTGCAGCGGCGACTCGCCGGGCTCGCCCTGCCCCTTCGGGATGTCCCAGTGCGTCGTGTCCGTCGCATGCGCGAGGAACACGCGCCCGGCCCCGTCGAGCATCACGACGCCGCACGACACCGTGCGCGGCGTACGGTGCGGCCTCATCGGTGCAGCCTCATCGCCGCCTGACACCCGTGCGCACATTCACCCGTTCGCGCGTTGCTCAGCGCTTCTGCAGTTGCCACTTGCCCGCTGCGGTCTTGCAGTAGACGGGCTTGAGCGTAATCGTCTGGCCCTTCGCGTCGATCTCGGTCGTGATCTCGCGGCAGGTCTTGCCGTCCTTCTCGGTCGTCGCAGGCGTGAGCTTCGCGTCGATCTGCGCGCGGCCGCCGCTGTTCTGCCACGTCTCGGTCTCGCCGTCCTTGCCTTCGTCACGGACCTTCTGCACGGCCTTCGTCAGCGACGCGAGGTCGGCCTTGTTGAAGTAGCTGAGCGGCGTGTCGTTCAGGAAGTTCAGGTTGTTCTGCGCCTGCGCGGGCAGCATGGCGGCGACACACGCGGCGCCGGCCAGCACACGCGCGATGACGGAAAGGGATGCACGCATCGACATGTTGTTCTCCTTGACTGATCGATCGAATGGCGTGGCGCGAACCACGAAAGCGCCACGCCCGTCAGCCCGCGAGGATAGCATGCGAGCCGCGGCAGGCGCGTCCGAGAGGCCTGGTCACCTAGCGCTTCGCCTGCGTCGACGTCGCCTGATAGCCGTCGGTCAGCGTGTTCAGGAACGCGATCACGTCCTTGATCTCGGCCTCGTCGAGCGCCGGCTTGTCGCCCGGCTTGCGGTCGAACGGCGGCTCCCGGTTGATGTTGGTCCAGTAGCGCTGCGGCAGGTCGTCGAACTTCTGCACCTTGCCATGCACGACCGGATAGAACTTCTCCGGATGGATGTCGCGCTCGACGTAGAAACGCATCACGTCCTCGAGCGTGTGGTAGACGCCGTTGTGGAAGAACGTCTTGCGCGTCGCGACGTTGCGCAGCGACGGCGTGCGGAACAGGCCGCAGAATTCGTCACGGCCCTTCAGGTCGGTGCGCTCCGGGCCGCACGCGCCGAGATCGTGGAAGCGCGGGTCGCGGTTCACGGGCAGCGCGCGGTTGCGCGGCACGCCGACCGCGATCAGCCCGAAATCGCTGAACTGCGGCGGGCCGCCTTCGAGCGTGCGCTGGCTCACGTGGCAGCTCGCGCAGTTGCCCTTCTGCTCGTCGTTGAACAGCTTCAGCCCGCGCAGCTCGGCGGGCGTGAGTTGCGCGTGGCCGGCCAGGTACGCGTCGTACTTGCTCGTGTACGGATCGAACAGCGCCGGCTGCTGCTGGAACGCGTCGAGCGCACGCAGCACCGCGTCGAAGGTCGCCTGGTCGCTGGCGAGCACCTTGTCGCCGAACGCGTTGCGGAACGCATCCGCATACGGCGCCGCGCGGACGGCCTTCGCGACCCGCGCCGGCGAGCTGCTCATCTCGAACGGCGACGTCAGCGGAATGCGCGCCTGTGCGTCGCGCGTGTCGACGCGGCCGTCCCACGTGAGGCCGCCCGTCGGCCCCGCGTCGATGCTCTCGTCGCCCTCGTCGGGCGAATCGTGGAAATGCTCGCTGAACGGCGGAATGCCGCGCAGGTACTTCAGCGACGGCACCGCACGGAACCCCGGGTGATGCATGTCGTCGCCGCCGAGCTGCACGGCCAGCGCATTCGGCGGTCCGAACGCGTGTTCGGGGCTGTGGCACGACGCGCACGCGAGCTTGCCGGACCCCGACAGCGACGGATCGAAGAACAGTTGCTTGCCGAGCGCCGTCATCTGCTTCACGCCCTCGAACACCTGCGCGCGCGTCTGCGGCTGGCTGGCTGCCGCTACCGCGGGCGCGGCGGGCGTGGCCTGCGCGGTCGGCACGACCTGCGCGCTCGCGCCTGGCTGCGCATCGCAGCCCGCGAGCGCCGCGAGCCCGGCGGACAGCACCAGCGTCGCCGCGGCATGGATCAACGATCGCGCGGACGCGAAGGATGTCGGGTTGCAGAGCATCGTCGTTCTTCTTGTAGCGGTGGGAAATCGGCCGGAGCTTATGTCAGTTCCATGACCATTGCGTGACGATCAACCGACAGTCAATTGAAAGCGTCCCTACATTCCGCTGTCAAAACGGTTCCAGATAATGCGCGCAGCTTTCCGGCACACATCGGTCGCGATTCTCGGTCACGATTCGCACCGGCCGCGCCGGCGGCCCCACCATCCGGTTCCCACACGCGACAACAAAGAGAGAGAACGACGCATGAAGAAGCACGCCTGGATTCGCTACACGCCGATCGCCCTCGCGGCGGCCCTCAGCCTGACGGCCTGCGGCGGCGACGACGTCACGCAGCAAGGCCTGTCGGCCGTCAAGAACGTGGTCGTGATCTACGCGGAAAACCGCAGCTTCGACAACCTGTACGGCAATTTCCCGGGTGCGAACGGCATGCAGAACGCGACGGCCGCGAACTCGGTGCAGAAGGATCGTGACGGCTCGACGATGTCGACGCTGCCGAAGATCTGGGGCGGCCTGACCGCGACCGGCATCACGCCGGCGGTCACCGAGGCGATGACGGCGAACCTGCCGAACGCGCCGTTCGCGATCGACGACCCGAAGGGGTTCAACCAGTCGATGAACATCGCGACGCGCGACATCGTGCACCGCTTCTACCAGGACCAGATGCAGATCAACGGCGGCAAGAACGACATGTACGCCGCATGGACCGACGCAGGCGGCCTGACGATGGGCCGCTACACGGCGGATCCGACCAAGCTGCCGCTGTGGAAGGTCGCGCAGCAGTACGTGCTCGCCGACAACTTCTTCATGGGCGCGTTCGGCGGCTCATTCCTGAATCACCAGTACCTGATCTGCGCATGCGCGCCGCTCTACGCGAACGCGAACACGAGCCCGGCAGCGGGCAAGATCGCAGTGCTGAACGCGGACGGCAAGTCGCTGAAGGTGGCCGCGAACTCGCCGGCGTCGGCCCTCAGCGGCCCGCCGAAGTTCGTCAACGACGGCGCGCTGACGCCGGACTTCTACGCGGTCAACACGATGCAGCCGCCGTACCAGCCGAGCGGCAACAAGGCGGCCACGGGCGGCGATCCGCTGCTCGCCGATCCGGCCAACGCGTCGACGATGCCGGCGCAGACGTCGACCAACATCGGCGACCTGTTGACCAACGCGGGCGTGTCGTGGGCGTGGTACGGCGGCGCGTGGGGCCAGGCGCTGCAGGCGAGCCAGAGCGGCACGTCGAACGTGATCTACGGCGCAGACCTGTCGACGCCGAACTTCCAGCCGCACCACCAGCCGTTCAACTACTTCGCGAACCAGGCGCCGGGCACCCCGAGCCGCGCGCAGCACCTGCTCGACGGCGGCGCGAACGGCGCCGAGTTCATCAAGGCGATCGACGCCGGCACGCTGCCTGCGGTCGCGTTCTACAAGCCGCAGGGCAACCTGAACGAGCACCCGGGCTACACGGACGTCACGTCCGGCGACCAGCACATCGCCGACGTGATCGCGCACCTGCAGGCAAGCCCGCAGTGGAAGAACATGGTCGTGGTCGTCACGTACGACGAGAACGGCGGCTTCTGGGATCACGCCGCGCCGCCGAGCGGCGACCGCTGGGGCCCGGGCACGCGCATCCCGGCGCTGATCGTGTCGCCGTTCGCGAAGAAGGGCTTCGTCGACCACACGCAGTACGACACGGGCTCGATCCTGCGCTTCATCACGCGCCGCTATTCGCTGCCGCGCCTCGCGGGCCTGCAGCAACGCGACGACGCGCTGAAGGCGAACGGCGCGCAGCCGATGGGCGACCTGACGAACGCGCTGCAACTGGCGCCGAACCTGTAACGGCACACGGGCCGGCGCAGCACGCCGGCCCGCATCGCGCGGCGCGTCCGTCCGGGGTTGCTGCAACTAGCGGCACGATTACCGGCACGGCGCGCCGCGCTTTCGTTTCACGCTGCTGCGATGCAGCCGCCTTCGAGCGCAGCGGCAAGGATCATCGCTCGTGCATTCAATGGCGCCGGCCGCCCGCTCGGCCTGAAGATCGCGTCGCCGCATGCGATCGTCGCGCCCGACAGCACGCAGACGCCCGCACGCGACGCGCGCGCCGGCCGCCATGTCTGTTCGCCATAGTGCGCACGTCCGGATTCCACCCACCGCACCAGCAGCAGCGTGTCCGAACGCTCGAGGACCTGGACGTGCGGACGCGCTGCCGGCCGGCGAGCCCGGTCGAGCGCCGCGGCAAGAATCATCGCGTGCGCGCGCGCAGGCGCGCGGCCACCCGGGCTGAAGATGGTGTCGCCGCACACGATCTTCGCGCCGGACAACGCGCACTGCCCGGAGCGCACTGCACGCCCCGGCTTCCAGCGCTGTTCGCAGTGGCCGGCAGCGCCGGGCTCGTGCCAGCGCACGAGCAGCACGTCATCCGAATACGCCAGCACCTGTACCCGCGTGCTCATTCGACGTCACACGCTGCGCGATCTTCCGACGACGCCGTCATCCCGAGAACGGCACGTCGCGCTCCGGCGAACCGGCCCCTACCAGCCATACTTGAGCTCGACGCCGGCATAGTCGGCGTTGTGCCCGCCCGCCTGCCGGATTGCGTCGCCAACCTGGAAGTGCACGGCTTCGATCGAGCCGATCAGGTTCGCTGCAATCGTCCAGTCCGCGCGCAGTTGCACGTACATCCCCGTCCACAGCCCGCCCTTGCCTGCCGTACCCGGCACGGCCTGGTTCGCCTGCTGATACACGGCGTCGCCGGTCGTCTCGCGCCACTGGAAGCCGAGCGCACCGAGCAGCGACAGGTTCGCGGACGGCTTGAGCGTGACCGATGGCTTCACGTGGATCAGGTTCGCGTAGCCCGTATAGCCGGCGAGCGTGAAGTAATAGCCGTTCGGAAACAGCGCATTGAAGGTCTCGATCCGGCCGTCGTGCGGATGCCGGTCGCCCGACGCCGCATCGACCTGCAGCGCGACGTGCGGCGACCACGGCAGGTCGAGCTTGTAGCCTGCGATCGAACCGATCGCCCACGCGCCGATCGTGGCGTTGCCGACCGTGCCCGTCTGCAGCATTGCTTCGATATCCCAATCGAATCGGCCGTGCGTGCCGGAATAGCGCAGGTCCCACACGTCGCGGTGCTCGGGGCCGCTCGCATCGATGAAATGCGCGTTGCTGCGGTTGTAGCGCGACCAGTAGCCGGACAGGTCGCCGGGCCCGACCGACTGCCGCTCGAAGCGCACGCCGCTGAACGTGAGGTCGCGGTTCGACACGTCGTCGAACGTCGACTGGTTGCGGTTCTGCACCGGTTGCGTCGCGTACGCGATGAAGCGCCACTTCTGGTACTCGTAGTCGATCCAGACCGCGTCGTACGACTGGCGCACGTTCGGCCCGTCGCGTACCGAGATGAAGCGCTGCAGGTCGAACGCCATCTGTTGCCGGCCGACGCGAAGCTTGAACGTGCCGCCGCCGAACCCGCCGGTGTAGGTCACAAATGCCTGTTCGAGATCGAGCAGGTTTTTGTCGACCGGTGTCACCGTGTTCTTGCCGAACGCACGCGCATCCGCGAGCTGTGCGAAGAACTGCCAGTGCTCGCCGAGATGCGCGTCCGCATGAACCTCGATGCGCTGGAGCAGATAGGTGTCCGACTGCGCGGAACCGATGCCGAACATCGGCGCGTTGTTGCTTTCGACCCGTTCGCGCAGGTTTACGCCGAGCGATAGATAGGATTTCGGGTCACCGCCGAGCGGCAGGTACTTGAGACCGTCGAGCGGCGCGCGCGGCACGCACGGATTCGCGAGCACCGACCAGTCTTCCTGCCAGCGATTGAACAACACGACGGGCCGCTTGGCGTTGCACGTGGATGCCGGCGCACTGCCGCCTGCGGCCGCATCGGCCGGCACGCTCTCTGCGGCGGTCGATGCGGTGGGTGATGCTGCGGTCGATGCGGCGGTTGATGCAGCGGTTGATGCAGCGGTCGATACGGCAGTCGATGCAGCGGTCGATACGGCAGTCGATGCAGCAGTCGATGCCGCTGTCGATGCGGCAGTCGTATCTGCGCACGCCACGTCGACGCCCGTGAACACGAGCGCAGCGGCAACCGACATGCGCGCAGCCGTGCCGAAACGACGGCTGCGCATTGTGGTGGACACCATGGTTTTCCTCGCCTGTGCCAACCTCTGATTGTGCGTGGCTGCGCCGTCAATGCGACGGACACCCGCGCAGCGCCCTTCCCTGCGCCGCCGGATCATGCGCGCCCCGCCGTTGCCGCTCGCTCGTACTCGCCGGTGACGGCCGCGAGCCACGCGAGTGCGCATGCCGGCGCGAGCAGCGCCCAGAAGCCGAATTGACGAAAGCCCAGCGCACCGGCCACCGCACCGATCGCGAACGCGACGATGGCCGGCATCATCTTGCCGAATCGTGCGCGCGCCGCCGCGCGCACGCTGTCAGCCGTGCCCGCGGACACGATGTCGACCATGTCGAGAATCGCCTGCGTGACGTTGCCCGTCATCACGGTGTTCGGTACACCCGGACGCTGGATCAGCCGCGGATGCGCGTTCTGCACGCCCATTGCGAACGCGCCGAGAATGCCCGCGACGACGGCCGGCAGGCCGTCGGGGCTGCTGACCGGCGTCGCCCAGACCCCGGCCACGCAGAACCCGAGCATCAGCGCGGCCTGCACCGCATGCAGCACGCGCGCGCCCTGGCGGGCGTACCGATCGGACAGCGAGCGCACCAGCACACTGCTGAACACGACGCCACCGACGAACGCCGGGAACACGACCAGTTTCAGGAAGATGCCCTGGCCGAAGCCGGCGATGCCGGCGCCGATCAGCACGAAGTTGCCCGTCACATGCGCGGTGAACAGCCCGAACAGCGCGACGAAGCTGAGCGTATCGACAAAGCCGGCGATCGCAGCAAGGATCGTGTCCTCGGATTTCATTTCGACGCGCTCGCGTGGATCTCGGCGATATAGCCGCCCGGGAACTGAACGATCGCGGCATCGCGCCCGTCCGACGTGAACGGCGGCACGAGCACGGCCAC